>JAKAPG010000004.1:0-21302 GCA_021823085.1 Thermoplasmata archaeon
GAGTTATGGAGGTTCCGCAACTCACTACCGCCGAACGAAGTGGAAAGCCGCGGACGACTGACCTGGCCCGCGGGCGCCTGCGGGCCATCCGTTCGACTCGTCATGTTGATGGATATCTACATATATTCGTGTTGAAATCCATCGACATGATGGTCCGCACCAACCCCGAATTGGACCTGGGACCACGTCTCGAACGTCTGACCGGGGAGGATGCCGACTGCTGCGTGCCGGAGTACGCCGCGCTCGGATCTTCGGCCCGCAGCTCGAAAGGTTTCTCCTCGGCCCTTCGACGAGCGAAGTCGCTCGCGGACGAGCATCGGTTGCTCGCCGTTGCCGGCGTCAAGCGCCGAAGGGAGCTCTGCGCCTGTGAGATCCAGGCAGCTACAGGCCTCAACCATGCGACCGTCAGCCACCACATGTCCGTTCTAGAAGGCGCCGGCTTGGTGAGTCATCGACGAAAGGGGAAGTGGATCTACTACCGACTCACGGGAAGTCCAGAAGTCAAGGTTCCATGAAAGTGAACGTGGGAAGCAACGCGGGACGCGCAGATCGAGGAAAGGATATGCGGGAAGAAGAAACGCGGGAAGACCAAAGCGACGCTAGGTCGAGCGGGAGTTGCTGTGGGGGCTCGTCCACGACGGACGCGGATTGCTGCGGAGATTCACCCACATCGGCAACGGACCGGAATTCGGCCCGCGCTAGGATCGAAGTGTTCGAGCCTGCCATGTGCTGTGCAACCGGTGTCTGCGGACCGAACGTGGACCCGAACCTTGTGCGCTTCGCGGAGGATGTCGAGTGGCTGCGGGATCAGGATGTCGATGTTCAGCGCCACAGTCTCTCTCAAGATCCGAAGGCATTCGCGGCGAATCTGACCGTTCGTGACAGGCTGACGTCGAGGGGGCCCGACTGCCTTCCTATCGTATTGGTCGGCGGAGAGGTTCGTTGGGAAGGCGCCTATCCGACGCGATCGGCTCTCTCCGAGATTTTGGAGTTGGGGGATGCCGCTGCTTTCGGTATCCTTACACCCCAGGTGAAGGCCCTGGTAGCCCTATCGGCCGCATTCGCAGCCAACTGCGAGCCGTGCTTCAGGTTCCACTACGATCAGGCGCGCACGCTCCGCGTAACCGCCGACGATATGTGGGCCACCGTCGAGATCGCCCGCACAGTGAAGGAAGCCCCGTCGGCGTCGGTCTTGCAAACCGCCACGCGTTACCTCCGACCCTCGAACGCAGCCTCGAAGGGGAGGGAGGCTGCCGGAACTGCGCTCCCCGTCGTCGAGGCGCGCAAATGCTGCTGAGCGCGCAGTCCCGGGCCGAGCTTGCGCGGTGGGGAAGCCGAGACTCCCCGGTTTCCTCCTTGGCGGGAGTCGCTCCACGCTATCTGTTCTTCACGGGCAAAGGGGGAGTTGGTAAGACGAGCCTCTCCTGCGCGACGGCGATCGCACTCGCGGATCTCGGAAGGGACGTCCTTCTCGTGAGCACCGACCCTGCCTCCAATCTGGACGAAGTCCTAGGTACGGGGCTCGGCCGCGACCCCCTCCCGATCCCGGAGGTTCCGAGCCTCTTTGCGGCCAATATCGACCCGGTGGCGGCGGCAGGGGCATACAAGCGGAAGGTGATCGAGCCTTTGAGAGGCGTCCTGCCGGATTCTGTGATCACCGGATTGGACGAGCAGCTCTCCGGTGCCTGTTCCGTAGAGATCGCGGCGTTCAACGAGTTCGCGGATCTGTTGACGTCACAAGGGCCAGCTCGTAGCTTCGATAATGTGGTGTTCGATACCGCTCCTACGGGCCACACCCTGCGCCTCCTTTCCCTGGCCGGTGCCTGGGACGGTTTCCTCGATTCCAGTCACCACGGCACTTCTTGCCTGGGACCTCTCGCCGGACTCACCGCACAGAGGGAACTCTTTCAGTCTGCGCTGCGCTCGTTGCGGTCGAGCTCGGCGACCGGGGTCGTCCTCGTGAGCCGCCCGGAAGCGTCCGCCCTTCAGGAAGCGGAGCGGGCCCGCGAGGAACTCGCTCAGCTGGGCGTACTCAGCCAGTGGCTCGTCCTTAACGGCTCGTTCCATCCTAGATCGACACCGGACCGCGTCGCGGACGCCCTCGCCCGCAGGGGAACCAGGGCTGTCGCGAGCATGCCAGAGGGTCTGAAGCGGCTCCGCCGGCTGGAGATCCCTCTCGTTCCGCAGCCTCTGATCGGTGTCTCCGCTCTGCGGAGCCTGACCTCTCCTTTAGAGGTCTCCCAACCGGTAACCTTCGCAGACCCCCCACCACCCAACTTGTCCGGATCGCTGGGGAGTCTCCTCGACGAGCTCCACGCGAAGGGCCACGGTGTCATCATGACGCTGGGCAAGGGGGGCGTGGGCAAGACCCTCGTGGCGAGAACGATCGCCCATGAGCTCGCTCGGCGAGGGTCGTCGGTGCACCTCACAACGACGGACCCCGCCGGAGACGTCCGCTCCCTTGGGGCCGGGGCGGGCCCGTCCTTGAATGTGAGTCGAATCGATCCCGCCGCAGAAGTGGCCCGGTACCGGCAGGAGGTCCTTGACGCCGTTGGAAGCGGTCTGGACGAGGCGGGCCGGGAACTGCTCGAAGAGGACCTCCGCTCTCCGTGCACGGAGGAAGTAGCCGTGTTTCGTGCCTTCGCTGCGGCGGTCGCCGAAGGGAAGGACGGATTCGTGGTGATCGACACCGCGCCGACGGGCCACACCATCCTACTGCTCGACTCCGCGCAGTCCTACCACCGGGAGGTGGCGCGAACGTCGGGGGATCAGAGTGAGGAGGTTCGCAACCTGCTCCCTCGCCTTCGAGATCCGGGCTTCACCCACATGATCATCGTGACCCTCCCTCAGGCGACTCCGGTACATGAGTCGGAACGGCTCGAGGACGACCTTCGTCGGGCCGGCATCCGTCCTTTCGCCTGGGTCATCAACCAGAGCTTCCGGGCCACCGGAACGGCCGATCCGCTGCTGACCGCATGGTCCCGGCACGAGGGGCCCTACATCGAAGAGGTTCGAGAGCGGAGCGGGGCTCACTGTGCCGTCCTGCCTTGGTTTCCCGACGATACGGAAACCGCCGGAGTCGCTGCGGCAGCGACCCTCCCTTCGGGAGGTGGCGCCGGTGCCCCAGTCCCAAGGGAGGCACATCGGTTGCACGTGCAGGACCGGAGGTAGTGGGAGCGAATCATCGTGACGACAAGGACAGTTCTCTTCGTTTGCGTTGAGAATGCATGCCGGTCGCTCATGGCCGAGGCGATGTTCAATGCCGACCCTCCTCCGGGGTGGACCGCGATCTCGGCGGGGACGTCGCCGGCACGCGAGGCGCATCCTCGAACCGGGCCGATGCTCCGAGAGATCGGTCTCACGCAACCAGCGCACACTCCTCAGCTCCTGACGAAGGAGATGATGGATTCCTCACGGGTTCGCGTCACGATGGGGTGCCTAGACGATGCGAGCTGCCCGGTGCACCTGAGAGGATGGGAGCTCAGAGACTGGTCCCTCCCCGACCCCGCCAAGCTCGATGACGCTGGCTTTCGGGGCGTGCGCGACGAGATCTTCGCTCGCGTGAAGAAGCTCCGCACCGAGCTGATCGTCTCCGACCGAAGGGTCGCGGACTTGCACGGGAGCGCCGCCCGGTGAACCGCACGACCGTCCGGCGGTGGGCGGCCGAAGCCGCCGGCACGGGTCTTCTGGTGGGAATCGGAACCGGGACGATCGTCGCGGCCGGCAAGATCGGCGGCATCCCGCAGTGGCTGATGGGGATCGCCTGGTTCCTCGCGGTGTTCATCCCGGTTGCCCTGTTCATCTCGATTTCGGGGGCTCATCTCAACCCGGTCGTCACCCTCGCCCTCGCGTTCAGCGGACGCGTCGCCTGGCGGACCGTTCCCGAATACTGGGCGGCGCAGTTTGTGGGTGCTTTCCTTGGGAGCGGGTTCGTCCTCGCCTCGTTGGGCAGGGGGAGCCATCTTGGAGCGACGTTCCCGATGCAAGGAGGGTTGCCGCTCGACTTCCTCGGTGAGGCCGGGTTCACCGGTCTCCTCATCGCAGCCGTGTTCGACCTCGCCGATCGAGGAGAAGGGCGAGCCCGTTGGAGACTGGTGTTGCCTGCGTTGGTCGTAGGGGTGTCGACATTCCTCATCGGGCCCCTCACCGGAAGTTCGCTGAATCCGGCTCGCACCATCGCACCGGCCGTGATGTCGGGGACGTTCACGGACCTCTGGCTCTACCTGACAGCGGCCCCTCTCGCGGCCGTGGCGGTGGCCGCCTTCTGGAGGCCTCGCTCGGTCGACATCGCCGACCGGGGTCCCGGGCGACTGGAATCGATCCCGTGAGAATGGATCGACCGTCGGGGTACGGGCCCGCCGGGATTCGAACCCGGGTTTGAGGCTCCGGAGGCCCCCGTGATATCCAAGCTATACTACGGGCCCGCTGTGGGATAGAGTGCTCGAGCTACGGGCGTAGTTAATAGCGCCCCCAGAGCGGTCCCACCGGGAACAGCCCCACAAAGGTTCTCCGATCGGGGAGGCGGCGGCACCTGCGGACCTGGGCCTCCCGGTGCGGAGGCAGCAAAACGACTCAGCTTGCCTTGGGCGCCTTCGCCTTGGACGGCCGACTCGCGGTATCGGTCTTCCCCTCGGTATAGCCGCACTTGCCGCACGATCGGCGGTCTTGGTGCTCGGCGAGGAAGACCCCGGGGCCGCACTTGGGGCAAGCGGTGTGCGTCCGGGTGAGCGTCTCACCCTGGATCTGGTACAGTCCGACCCGTCCCTTTGCCATGGCGCCTAGGCCTCCTTCCCGGCAGGGTCCTTCTTCGCCGGAGCGTCCTTCTTCGGTGCCTCCGCCTTGGGCCTTTCGGCCCTCGGCGATTCCGACTTGGACGCAGGTGTCTTCAATCCTTGGGCCGGAGCTTCCTTCTTCGCGGCTTCCGACTTCGGCGCCTCCGGTCTCAGTGACTCCACCTTCTCCGGCTGGGGAGACGCGGGCTTCGGGGCTTCGGCCGCCGGTGCCTCGACCGGCGCCGCTGGGGTGGCCGGAGCCGACGGTGCCGCGGGTTGCGTTTCGGCCGCCTTCTCGATGATCTTGTTGCGCACGAGGATGTGCTCGCGCACGATCGTCTTCGCATCGTCGACCGTGCGGTAGACGGCCGCCTCGCCGATCGTCCGGGACGTGCCGAACTTGGAGTGCATCCGCTCGATCACCACGCGGTCCTTCTGAGCCTGGACGCTCTTCGCGAGTTCGGCGCGGACCGCGTCGCGAGTGGGCGTAGCGGCGGTCGCGTGCTGGATCTCGAAGCGGTACTCCGTCCGCTTCAGGAGCGGGTTGCGCCGCTCCTCCACGATGCTAATCTCCAAGATCGATCCGCCTCCGTTCCATTCGGGACAACAGCTGCTGTACGCGGTCCTTCGCCGTCGAATCGACCGTCACGAAAGAGACCCCCTCACTCGGGATACCGTATATAACGGTGGTCCCGGAAGGCAGCTGCGCGACGAGCGCGAGCGAGCCGAGGTCCTCCTCTCCGGCGACCTCGATCAGGCCACCGCCCGCGTCCCAGGTCTCCTTCACCGCGCGATAGAGCCGGTCGGTCAGTATGCCCGGGGGGTTCGTGACGCGAACCGCCCGTCGCTCGGACAACGGCCGGAAGATCCCCCGGTCGATCGGCTCGTTGCGAAGGGTGACGTAGTCGACGATCCCGAGCCGAGGAGGATGGCCGAACTGGATCGCATCCGCGGTGACCCGATCCCCGCAGCTCGCGAAGTCGCGAAGCGTCCGGATCGCGCGTTCGGCCTCCGCTCCGCGAAGGACCGGCCCGTAGCGCTGCGCGAGCTCGTCGCGCAGCTCCGGGGGGACGACCCAGGCGTTCGGCTCACTTGACGCGGAGCGCGTAGCGTCCCGCGGCATGGATTCCCATCTTCCGGGCGATCTCCGACTTCTCGGGGTCGATGACGACGAGATACCCCTGCCACTCGCGCGAGACCTCGCCTCCGCAGCGGGGGCACTTCGTCGTTTGGTCGGTGATCGAGTGGCAGTTCTTGCAGGCCCGTAGGTTCAACATGGTACCGTCACGGCGCGGCCTTGGCGGCCGCCTTCGGCGCGGCGGAAGCCTCCCGCTTTGGGGAGGTCTTCTTTCCGGCGCGTTCCTCGGTCTTCTTGTGGGCCTCGACGATCCACTCGAGGCGGCCCAGTCCGGGCTGGCGCATCGTGAGCCCGATGCGGCTGTCGCGGGGCGAGATCTCGGACAGGGAGAGCGAGACGATGCGAGCGCGGACCTTGTAGCCGACCTTCAGGTCGCGCTTGGTCTCCACGCCGACGAGCCGCTGGTTGTGCTCGTCGATGTTCACCCGGTCGTCCATGATCTGGGAGACGTGGAGCAACCCATCCAAGGGGCCGAACCGGACGAACGCTCCGAACTTGCGGATCTCGACGAGAGAACCCTCGACGACCTCCTGGAGCTCCGGGCGGAAGAACAGCGCGGTGTACTCGACCTCCTGGTAGACCCCCCCGTCGCCGTGGATGATGTGTCCTTCCCCGATCGGCTTCACGTCCCGGATCAGCACCGTGAGGTTCGAGCCGTCCACGAGCTTGCCTTCGAATTGCTGCTGCGCGAGCTCGGTGAGGACCCCCTCGATCTGTGCGCCCAGGCGGGCGGGGGGCACCCGAACGACGTCGGTGCGCCGGTCTAAGTAGTACATCCAGAGCGTGCCGACTTGCGCATGTTATTTCATGCTTGTGGGTCGTGCGGCGGGTGGGACGAGTCCCAGTGCCTCGTCGGTGACCCTCATCGATTCTGCGGCATCGGCGGCGAGCGAGAACATTGAGCGGATCGCGTCGATGTTCTCGGGAACGACCACCGATTCCTGGTGGATCCCTTGGAAGAAGTGAAGCTCCGGCCCATCGAGGCCGATCCCCGCCTCCCAGAGCACGTTCTCCATCACGTCGTTGAATCCGAGGCCCCGGTCCCGGCCGAACTCCATCACCTGGGGGGTCCCGTCGACATGCTCCCACGAGCGGAACACCCGGAACCGCGGGCTCGTCCGCAGGCGATGGATGACCTCCGCGGCGTCCGCCGGGGGGTGGCGGAGGCGCACGCGGTTGACGTGCACGTGCATGAGGGTCGTGGGAACGACCACCGCGAGCGTCGTGATCGGAAGGCCCTCCAGGACCGTTCTCACGTCGGGGCCGTGGTGGGACGGCATCTGGAGCGTCGGCAGGATTCCGTTGATCGGCCCCTTGTTCGTCTCCGCGGGATCCGCTCCGCGGCGGACGATCGTCGCGTCCCAGCGTTCCACGCCCCACGCTCGATCGATGACGGAGGCGGCGCGGGCGAGGCCGGTGGTGTTGCAACTGACGACCCTCAGCGAGCGCTTGCCCTGGCCGACCCGGTAGTTTGCCATCGCGGTGAAGGAGGCGTCCGCGACATCGGACTTCTCGCCCCCCTGGAATACCGCCCGTACTCCCGCGGAACGGTACCGGGCCGCGTTCTCCCGGCCCACCTTGTCCGGGGAAGCGTCGACGATGACGTCGACCTCGGCGAGCAGCTGCTCGATCGTGCCGGCGAGTGGGAGGCCGGCCCTCTCGAACGCGGAGCGATCCCCGCCGCCGGTGACGTAGAGGGGATATCCCTTCGCGATCGCGCGTTCCGCCTCGAAGTTCGGTCGCGTCTTCGCGACACCGATGAGCTCCATGTCGGGCTGCTTGGCCACGGCGTCGGCGACCCGTTTGCCGATCGTTCCGTAGCCGTTGACCCCGACCCGCACCCGCTTCGGCACGTCGCCGCGCACCGGTCCATCGGCATAAATGGGTTGCCCGCAGCGATGGGACCGTCGGGGCTCGGTGCCTCCCACCGCATCCTTTTTCCAAGGGGGGCCCGTTCTCCCCGGACAACCGATGGACTTCGAGCTCAGTGACGAGGAAGAGGCGTTCCGGACCGCGGTACGACAGTTCGGGGATTGCGTGTTGCGGGCGCGCGAACGAGAGATCGACACCTCGGGCCGGATCCCGGAGGAGGTGCTGGACGAGATGGCCCACCTCGGTCTCCTCGCGATGCCCGTCTCGGCCGAACACGGCGGGATGGGGGCGAGCGCCGTTCTGACCGAACTCGCCGCGGAGGAGGTCGGACGCGGGGACTTCTCGATGGCCACCGCGGTCTTCTTCCTGCTCGAGGCGGGCTGGGGCTACATCCTCGACCGTCACGGCACCGAGGCGGCGAAGAAGGAGGTGCTGCCGAGCGTCTGCGCCGGCAAGGCCTTCCTGGGGATCGCCACCACGGAGCCGACCGGCGGGAGCGATCTCGCCCATATGCGCACCCGCTCGCGGCGCGACGGCGCGGAGTTCGTCGTGCACGGAGAGAAGGCGTTCGTCTCCGGCGTCGAGGAGGCGAAAAGGATGGGTGGTGGACACCTCACGCTGACCCGCGCTGCGAACGGCTTCAACTTCGTGTACGTCCCGACACGGTCCGAACGCCTTTCCACGCAGAAGTTCGAGAACATGGGACGGATGGGCATCTCCACCGGGGGTCTCACGTACGACGACGTGCGGGTGCCCGAGCGATTCCTCATCGGCTCCGAAGGGAAGGGGTTCGACTGCGCGATGGAGGGGTTCACCGTCGCGCGCACGTTCGTGAGCGCCGCGTGCGTCGGCGCCGCCGAGCGGGCGCTCGAGATCGGGACCGCCTATCTCAAGGAGCGCGAGGTCTTTGGCGCTCGGCTCGGGAAGTTCGAAGGACCGCAGTTCGAGCTCGTGGATCTCTACACCCAGGTCGAGGCCGTGAAGTGGCAATGCCGGCGGGCCGCGTGGCTGCTCGACCGCTACACGCTGCGCGGGGACGCATCGCACCGCTCGGAGGTCGATAAGGCCGTGGCGAGCGTGAAGCTCGCGGCTCCCCAGATCGCCTTCGACTGCGTCAAGCGCGTGATGATGTGGCACGGGGCTGCCGGATACACGAAGGACGTCGGCCTCGAGCTCGGTCTCCGAGGCATCATGAGCTACCTCGTCGGCGCGGAAGGGGGCCTCAACATCATGCGGATCATCCTGGGACGCGAGCTCCTGGGCCGCGACTTCGTCCCGTATCACTAAGGACCCGGTTCGGAGCTTCGTACGGAGGGCTGCGATGCGCTCCCTACCGTTTTCTGAGCGGGGATTCCACGAATGGCTCGCGCGGCATCTGGCCGCGGGTCGACAGGGATTGCTCCCGATCGGGGACGATGCGGCCGCGCTCGTTCCGCCCCGCGGTCGCGTGGCGATCCTGACGACGGACTCGCTGGTGGAAGGGACGCATTTCCTTCCCAGGAGCCCGCCCCGCGCCGTGGGTCAAGCGGCCGTCCGGGTGAGCCTCTCCGACGTGGCGGCGAAAGGGGGAAGGCCCGCCGCGGTCCTTCTCGCCCTCGTCCTCTCCCCCCGGACGCCGCGCCGCTGGGCGGAGGAAGTGACCCGAGGCGCCGAATCCGCCGCCCGTGCCGGGGGAGCCAGGGTGGTCGGGGGCGATACGAAGGCGGCCGACCGGCAGGCGCTGGTCAGTACCGTGCTCGCCTGGGGGGATCGGCGTCACCTCGCGCCTCGCACCGGCGCGAGACCGGGCGACCTCCTGTTCACGACCGGCACCGTAGGGCGGGGGGGAGCTGCCTTCCGGGACCTCGCGCACGCCGGGCCTCATCCGGCCGATCGCGTGCTGCGGCGACTGCTGCAGGTCCGCCCGCGGCTGAAGGAGGGCGCGGCCCTCGGAGCGTTCGCGCACGCAATGCTCGACACCTCGGACGGGCTCGCCGAGAGCGCCCGGCTCCTCGCGAATGCGAGCCGCGTCCGCGTGGTCGTCGAAGCCCGCCGGATTCCGTGGGATCGGCGGCTCGGGGGAGTGCGCTCGCACGACCCGGAGTGGACGGCCACGGCGTTCTACGGCGGTGACTACGAACTTTTGGCCGCAGTGCCTCCCGCGCGAGCGAGGGAGGCCGCGCGCTGGGCCACGGTGATCGGGCGCGTGGAGCCGGGGCGAGGCGCGTACCTCGATCTCGACGGTCGGTTCGCACCGTTGCCCCGCGCCGGCTGGGACCCGTTCGGAAGGAAATCGAGGGCACCCTAGCGCCGAGCCGGCCCCGGTGCTAGGCGCTAGCACGGTGTCGTCAGGCTCATGTACGCTGGTCCGGGTCACGCGCCGTTCCTTGGAGGAACTTGGTATGGCGAACCAGTCACCAGCTGTGAATCCGTTCGAAACCGCGCAGCGCCAGATCGATATCGTCGCCGATCTACTCCAGCTCAACGGCGGCGTCCGGCAGGTTCTCAAGCACCCGAAGCGGGAGCTCACCGTGAACTTTCCGGTCCGCATGGACGACGGTTCGTTCCGGGTCTACACGGGCTACCGCGTCCAGTACAACATGGCCCGGGGACCGACGAAGGGAGGCATCCGATACCACCCGCAGGTTTCGCTGGACGAGGTGCGTGCATTGGCGGCGTGGATGACCTGGAAGTGCGCGGTGGTCAACATCCCGTACGGCGGCTCGAAAGGAGGAGTCATCTGCGATCCTAAGCACATGAGCCCCGGGGAGCTCGAGCGCCTCACGCGCCGGTTCGCGAGCGAGATCTCCTCGTTCATCGGACCCGAAGTGGACATCCCGGCGCCCGACGTGTACACCGACTCGCAGACGATGGCCTGGATCATGGACACCTACTCGATGCAGAAGGGCTACAGCGTCCCCGGCGTCGTGACGGGCAAACCGATCAGCCTCGGCGGCAGCGAGGGCCGCGGCGAGGCGACGGGACGCGGCTGCTCCTACGTCATCCGCGAGGCCGCGAAGGAGCTGGGCATCAAGATGAAGGGCGCCTTGATCGCAGTCCAGGGCTTCGGGAACGCGGGCAGCGTCGTTTCGAACCTCCTGCACGACGAACAAGGGGCGAAGATCGTTGCGCTCTCCGATTCGAAGGGCGGGATCTCGAACCCGGACGGACTGAACCCCCACGCCGTCGAGGAATACAAGCACAAGACGGGCTCGGTCGTCGGGTTCCCCGGTTCGAAGCCGATCTCGAACGAGGAGGTCCTCCAGACACCGTGCGATGTCCTCGTGCCGGCGGCGCTCGAGAACCAGCTGTCGGCGAAGAACGCCGACAAGGTCCGGGCGAAGATCGTCGCCGAGGCCGCGAACGGCCCGACCCTGCCCGAGGCGGACGAGATCTTCTTCCAGAAGGGCATCACCGTCCTTCCCGACATCCTCGCGAACGCGGGCGGCGTGACGGTGAGTTACTTCGAGTGGGCGCAGGACCTGCAGGGGTTCTTCTGGACCCTCGACGAGGTCAATCAGCGCCTCGAGCGCGTCATGGTTGGCTCCTACGCGGACATGAGGAAGCAGGCGAAGGCGCACTCGGTGCACAACCGGACGGCGGCCTATGTCCTCGCCATCCAGCGCGTGGTCGACGCGATCCGCATCCGCGGCATCTACCCGTAGATCGATCGTGCGATCGGCCCCGATGGTGGATTTCCCCCGCTGCCGCGTCGCGACGTGGGCGGACATCGACCAGCTGGCCGACCGGGTCGCGGAGCAGGTCCTCGCCGCCGGCCTCCGTCCTGAGACGATCGTCGGGCTCACCCGCGGAGGCTGGGTCCCCGCCCGCCTGCTTGCCGATCGCCTTGGCGTCAAGCGGGTCTACAGCCTACGGGCCCAGCACTGGGGGGTCACCGCGACCCCCTCGGGCCGGGCCGAGGTCACCGAGGGCGTATCGGGCCCGGTCGAGGGCCAGCGAGTGCTTATTGTCGACGACATCACGGACACCGGGGAGAGCCTCGAGCTCGCCCTCGCACGCGTCCGGGACGGGCGACCGACGCGGGCCGAGACCGCGGCGCTCTTCCACATCACCCACTCGAAGTTCACGCCGAACTACTTCGGCGAGGAGATCCCGAAGGAGTCGTGGGTCTGGGTGGTCTTCCCGTGGAACTACTGGGAGGACCTCGCGAGCCTGGCCGAGCGGGCGCGGAGCGTCGCGCCCGAGGGGGTCCGGACCCTCCTTCGCGAGCGGTGCGGCTGGGATGTCCCGCCGGAGCATCTCGCTCGGCTCGCAACCTGGGCCGAGCGACACTGACCGTCGCGCCGGGCCGGGACCCCTAGCTCGAGCTCGTCTCGGGGATCGACGCGCCGACGTTCGCGCGCAGGCGCTGCTGGAGGAATCCGGCGGCGATGCCGAGCGCGAGCCCTCCGGCGATCACGAGCACGCTCATGGGGAGGGTCGGGAGCCCTCCGAAGGTGATGCCTCCGATCCCCTGCAGATACTCCATGAGCGAGATCACCCCGTAGGCGAGCGCCCCTACCCCGAGGATCGATGTCGTCGCGACGAAGAACGACCTCGGGAAGCGCTCGCGCACGATGTAGCGCCGCAGGGCCCGGCCGGTCTCCCATACGAGCGCCCCGCCGAGCCACCAGATCGCCGCCGAGTTGAAGAACGCGAGGACATGGTTGAACGCGGGCCCCGCGAGGTGCACGTAGGAACGATATCCCGAGTCGAACCCGACGGCGACAATCCCGATCGAGAGGAGGCCGAAGCCGAACGCTACGGACCCCTGCCGCAGATCGGTCGAGGCGCTCCGAATCGAGTCGATGATCAGGTCGTCGATGTCGAATGTCCAGAAGACGAGGTAGATGCCGAGCAGGATCGCGAGGATGATCACGCCCCAGGCGAGGACGCCGGCGCCGGCGCTGATCCCGAGCACCAAGAGCACGAGAGCGAGCGGAAGGATCGTCTTCGACCGGAGCTTCGGGTCCTTGAGGGCCCGGATCACCATGTAGTACGTCCCCTCGATGTTCGCGCTCTGGCGCACGTACACGCGATGGACGCCGTCGATGCGGATCCGCGAGGCGAGGATCGGGAAGAGGAACTCGTCCTCCGCCCCGTCGCTCACGAGATGGGCCCCGTCGGCCTTTACCTGCTGGAGCACGAGGTCGAACTCCTGGGCGACGACCTGGTCGGAGAGTCGACCGACCTTGGGAGACCCCGTGAGGACACAGACCTCGGCGGGCTGGCCGGCCGCGACGAGCTCGTCGAAGAGGCGGACCGCCGCGAACATCGCGTTCGGATCGGCGTCCTCAGGGTCCGCGACGGCGAGCCGGGTCGCTGCCTCGACCACGCTCGCGCGACCCAGTACGGGTCCTTGGATCCCCGCCTTGCGGCCGAGGTCGTCGTCCCGGTCGACGCACACTACGAGCCGCATGGGAACGTACCATGCGGGTGGTCCAACATAATCTCTCCCGTACTCCAGAACCGCGACGGGCGAAGGGCCGGAGGGGCTGCCGGGCGCCGGCGCACCGTTATAGAGCCTCCCGGCCCCTTAGGGAGCCGACCGATGGTCGACCTGCCCGATAAGCGCACGGCGTTCATGGACTGGTACCTCGCCGTCGTCGAGGGGGCCCGCCTCACCGACAAGCGCTACCCGGTGAAGGGGATGAACGTGTGGACCCCCTACGGGTTCCTAGCCCGTCGACGCCTCGACACGATCATGATCCGGGAGATCGAGGCGACCGGTTCGGTCCCGCTCGAGTTCCCGACCCTGATCCCCGAGACCGAGTTCCAGAAAGAGGCCGAACACATCAAGGGGTTCTCGACCGAGGTCTACTGGGTCACGAAAGGAGGGTCGACGCCCCTCGATGTACCGCTCCTCCTGCGCCCGACGAGCGAGACCGCGATGTACCCGGTATTCGCGATCTGGATCCGTTCCCACAAGGATCTCCCGCTGAACGTGTACCAAATCGTCAACACGTTCCGCTACGAGACGAAGACGACCCGGCCGTTCCTTCGGGTGCGCGAGATCCACTTCTTCGAGGAGCACACGTCCCAGGCGACCGAGGACCTCGCCACGGAGCGGGTCGCCTCGAACCTCGATGCGTTCGCTCGGATGGCTCGCGCGCTCTGCCTGCCCTACGCCGCGGTCCGCCGGCCCGACTGGGACAAGTTCGCGGGGGCGCACTACTCGATCGCTCTGGACATCCCCATCGGGGAGGCGCGCACGCTCCAGATCGGGAGCATCCACCACTATCGCGAGAACTTCGCCCGACCGTACGAGATCCGCTACGAGGCTCCCGACGGGAGCCAGAAGTACGTCCACCAGACGACCTTCGGCCTCTCCGAACGCCTCCTCGGGGCGATCGTCGCGGTCCACGGCGACGCGAAGGGGGTCGCGTTCCCATCGTCGATCGCGCCCTACGAGGTCGTCGTCGTGCCGATCCCGGGAAAGGCGGGATCCGGGGATACGATTGCAGCGGCGAAGGCGGTGGCCGAGCGGCTCCGCGCGCGGGATCGAAGGGTTCACGTCGACCCGGGCGACGAACGACCCGGGGCGAAGTACTACCGCTGGGAACTCGCCGGGGTACCGCTGCGGATCGAGATCGGACCGCGGGAGCTCGAGCGCAAGGAGGTCTCGGCGGCGGACCGACTCGGGAAGAAGGCCTCGTTCCCGCTCGACCGACTCGAGGCCGAGGTCGATCGACGGCTGGCGCAGTACGATGAGGCCCTGTACGCGGCCGCGAATGCCCAGTTCCGTTCCGCCTTCGCGGTCGCCCTGACGGTCCACGACCTGGCGGCATCGAAGCACGTTCGGGTGGTGCCCTGGTGCGGTTCCGAAGAGTGCGGTCACCGGGTGGAGGAAGCGATCGACGGATCGCTGCTGGGCACCCCGGAAGGAGGGTTGCCCCTTCCGCTTCCGAAGCTCGAGAAGTGCATCACGTGCGACGCGAGCGAGGGCCTGCGCTGGGCCCTCGCCGGGCGACCGTTGTAGTCGCCGGTGCCGGACCTGACCGAACCGACGCCCTAGTGGGGCGGTAGTTCCGCGGGGGGTGGCGGGTTGGGCATCATCAGCCACATACCCGCGAGGCCGAACAGCACGAGCGTGATCACCACCGCGTAGACACCGTTGTCGATCCATACGCCGAAGGAAAGGCCCCACCAGACGTAGAACACAGCTCCCAGGATGAGCAGGCAGGCGAACCCCCAGAACGCGACCCGCCGAGGCACCGACATCTGGGAGATCGACCGTGTCGTCGAGCCGACGTCAACCATCTCCTCGTCGGACTGCATGGGGGCCGGGCGAGCCGACGAACGCGACTTAACACTTACGCCCGGCCGGAGCTTGCCGGATGGTCGAGGCACGCCCACGCTCGCGCCACGGGCGCCCTAGCCTTATGCCGCCCCTCCGCGGTGGCCGTATGAGTAGGATGACGGCGACAAGCCCCGACGGCTCTCCGTTTCCCCGACGCGGCGAGCCGGGGTTCGAACGAGACGTTCGCCGGATGTTCACCCACATCGCCGAAGGGTACGACGGCTTCGATCACCTCGCGTCGATGGGCAACGACTTCCTCTGGCGCCCTCGGGCGCTGTGGGATCTCGATCGTTTCCGCGCGAGAGACCCGCTCGAGCGTGCGCTCGACATCGGTTGCGGCACGGGCGACCTTGCGATCCTCGTACAGCGTCACTTCCCCCGCGCGTCGGTCACGGCGGTCGACTTCACGAATGCGATGCTCGCCCGGATGCGTCGGCGGCACGCGCGTTCACCCGAGCTCCCCCGGATCGCGCTCGCGCGGGCCACCGGGCTACGCCTGCCGTTCGCCGACGGCACGTTCGACCTGATCACGAACGCTTTCGTTCTCAGGAACTTCGCCGACATCCCGCGGGCGCTCGCCGAGATGCGACGTGTCCTGCGCCCGGGAGGCGTCTCGCTCACGCTGGAGATCACCGAGCCCACGTCGCCGATGTTCCGCCGACTCTTTCATGCCTACTTCGATCGGGTCGTCCCCTGGATGGGCGCGGCGGCCGGTAGTGCCGGACCCTACCGATACCTTCCGGAATCGCTGCGCGCGCTCCCTCCCCGCGGTGCCCTCGTATCGTCGCTGCGCGCGGCGGGGTTCCAGCGAGTCGAAACCCACCCTCAGTCGATGGGGATCGTGACGACCTTCCTCGCCCAGGTGGCGGCCTCGACCGGAGAGAAGGCCCAAGCCCTTAATTCCCCGGTCGGGAAACGGGAGCCGGGATGACCGGCGCGCCCTTCGAGCCGTTCCGATACGCGCACGATCGCTTCGGCGAGATCGCCTGGATGTGCCAGAACACGAACCACCTGGTGCCCCGCGAAGCGGTCGAGCCGGCGATGCTGGAGGCGATCCGCGAGCGCCGCTACACGATGTACCCTCCGGGGAAGGGCGATCCCGAGCTGCTCGACCTCGTACGGAGGGACTTCGGACTGGCGCCCGCCGACCCGGTGATCCTGACGGCGGGGGGCACCGAATCGCTCTACATGCTCGAGCGGGCCCTGTTCCGTGCCGGGGACGAACTGATCAGCTCGGACCCGGGCTACCCGATCATCCACCGATTTGCGGAGCTCTCGGGCGCCGTCGTTCGAGCGTCCCCGGTCTACGCTCCGCCATACCGGCTCGCGATCGAACAGGTGAAGGAAGCGATCGGCCCCAAGACCCGGATGATCCTCCTCATCGATCCGCTCAATCCGCTCGGCTCGGGGTACTCTCGGGAAGAGGTCCGAGCGTTCGCCGAGCTCGCCCACGACCATCATCTCTACCTGCTGAACGACGTCACGTACCGAGACTTTCCCGAGCACCACACACTCGCCCGGGAGTTCGCGCCCGAGCAAACGATCACCGTCTGGTCGGTTTCGAAGAACTGCGGTCTCGCCGGTATGCGGCTCGGCGGCCTCCTGGCCACGCCCGATCTCGCGAGCGCCATCGGCCGGTTTCACACGAACGATCTGGGAGTGGACGTCGTGGCCCAGTGGGCCGCTCGTTCGGCCCTCCTCACGAAATCGAGCTGGCTGCCCGCCGTGCGCCGCCAGACACGCGAGAACGAGGCACGGATTCGGGATGTCGTCGCCCGGGTCGGAGGAACGGCGCTCCCTCTGTTCCCGGGAGCCGCCAACATGCTCGCGATCGACATCGCGGACACGGGAATCGCTCCCGAGAGGCTCCAAGAAGAGATGCTCCGGCGCGACGGGGTATTCGTCCGGTCGGGCGCCTACGTCTCCCCGAAGTTCGGTCACCGATTCGTCCGGGTATCGTACTCGAACCCGCCGTCGGACATCGAACGATTCGCTCGCTCGTTCCCGGCCGCAGTGGCGCGGCTGCGCGCCCCGGGGGCCGGGGCGTCCTAGGACCGCTGGGCCACCCAGGCGTCCACCACCACGTGGCGTCGGCCGGGTCCGTACGGTTTCACGATGCGAGATCGCACGGGCTCGGCGCGGATCGCTCCCGCGGCGAGGAACCGTTCGGCGACCTCGCGCTCTCCGTCGTAGAGCGCCCTGCGCGTCTCCTCGGTCCGGTGAAGATGGATCCAGGCACCGCTGGGCCGCGCCAAGGCGAGGGCGCGGGGGATCCAGCCTTCGGAGGTAGGGAGATAGCCGAGGATCAACCGATCGAACCGGCCCCCCGACAGCGAGATTCGCCGGTTGTCGCCCAGGTGCGTTTCGATCGGGATCCGGTCGCGGTACGGCGCGAGATTCTGCTCGAGGAACGGGAACGCGTCCGGGTTCTTCTCGACGGCCACCAATCGGGCCGGGTCAGCACGGGCGGCGATCGGGACCGAGAAGTACCCGATGCCCGCGAAAAGATCGCCCACGACCTCCCCGGGTCGAACGAGGCCGGCGATGCGGTGCCGCTCGGTACGGTTGCCGGTCGCGAACATCGTGCGGGCCGCGTCGAAGCGGTAGCGCAGGCCGTGCTCGACGACCTCGGTCGTCGTTTCGGTACCGGCGAGCACGCGGACCCTCGGCCGACGCAGCTCGCCGTCGACCGGCCCCTCTCGCGCGACGACCGTTTCGACCCCGAGGACGCGCTGCCAGGCAAGGCCAATCTCCCGGTCGTGACCGGTGATGTCGCCCGGTAGCCGCACCAGAAGGACGCGGCCCATCCGGTGGTAGCCGTCGGGCAGGCGAGACGCTACCGCGGCGCCCGCGGAACGCGCCACGATCGCACGCACCCGCTCGGCCGGCGGGGAGCGCTCTCGGCGCGCGGTCATGACGGAGGGCTCTGTGCTCAGGGCGGCGGAGGGGTCTCGGGCTCTCGGTCGAGGAGGATCTCCAGGAACTGCTGGAGGTGGGCCGTCAGGATCGGGTTGTCGGTGAACCCGCACGCCTCGAGGCCGGGCGCTGCGAGCAACGCGTGCTGGTCGTCGGCGAGGACCTCGGTCGCCATCAAATTCTCCCGACTGACGTACTGGACTCCCTCGGGGATCCGCTGAAGGGGCGCGGTGACGAACGTGACCGCGACGCCGCGCTTCAGCGCGTGCTGGACCTTCTTTTCGAGCTCGTCCCGGATCTCCGCGAGCCGCGGGGTCGTCAGGATGAACGAGCGGGTCGACTGGTCGAGCAGCTCGGTGATCTTCGCCAGAACCTTGTCCCGGCCGCTGAGCAGGTAGACCAGTTGCGGCTCGCCGTGCTCGGCGACCTCGCGATGCAGATCCGCGAGCGCCTCGAAAACTTCCTGGATCGCCCCCTTGAGGTTCTCGGCGACGTCCAGCGGAGGGGTCGGCCGAAAGAGGATGGGTTTGCCCCCGGTCGCCTTCGCGTAGCCCTTCCCGGCGAGGGACTCCAGGACCTTGTACGCGCTCGTCCGCGGGATCCCTGCCGCCTGAGCGATCGCGGTGGCGTCGCCGAGGCCCCGGCCGACCAACGCGATGTACGCTCTCGCCTCGTACTGGGTCAGACCGACGCGACCCAGGATCTCCGCGGAGTGTCGGAACTCCTCCGACGACTGGTTGGCGAGCATGGCCCTTCCCGGGCTGGTCGAGGTCACCATCGGCGCAGGTGAGGAAACGGGGGCCTCTTAAGGAACGGGGACGGTGAGCTTCAGGAGGGCCGCCCTCCCGAGGAGCGACTCCGCCTCGTTCTCGGTGAGGAGACCCTGTTCGACGGCGAGGGCCCGCACCGGTCGGCCCGTCTTCTCGGCCGCGTGAACGAGCTCGGCGACCTTGAGGTAGCCCAGGCGGGGGGTCAGCACCGTCGCGAGGGCTCCGGAACTGAGGAGGTGGCGCTCGAGTTGCTCGCGGTTCGGCTCGATGCCGTCGACGCACGTTCGAGCGAAGACCGGAAGGTAGCGGGTCAGCAGCTCGATCGAGCTCAAGACCTCGAAGGCGGCGAGCGGCATCATGACGTTGATCTCAAGCTGGCCGGCCTGGGTGGCCAGCCCCACGGCGGCATCGGTTCCTACCACGTGAAAGGCGAGCATGGCCAGGCATTCGGCGGCCGACGGGTTGACCTTCGCCGGCATGATCGACGAGCCCGGCTGGATCTCGGGCACGCGGATCTCATCGAGGCCGGTGTTCGGTCCGCTGGAGAGGAGGCGGAGGTCGTTCGAGATTCGAACGAGCTCGAGCGCGAGCAGCCTGAGCCATCCCGAGGCCGAGGCGAGGGGCCATCGGCTCTGCATCGTCTCGAACGGATCGCGCGCGACTCGGAGCGGGAGCCCGACGAGCGAGGCGTAGTGGGCGACGGCCTTGGCACGGAACCCCTCCACCGAGTTGATCCCGGTGCCGACCGCGCTTCCGCCGAGCGGGACCTCCAAGAGCGCGCGCTCGACGGGAGGCAGCGCTTCGACCAGGCGCTCGAGGACGGTCGCATAGGCGCCGAACTCCTGCCCCAAGGTCACGGGCATCGCATCCTTGAGGTGGGTCCGCCCGGCCTTCGGAAGGCCGGCGAACTCCGCTCCCTTGCGCCGAAAGCTCGCGATGAGCGTGGAGAGAGCCGATCGAAGTTCCTGGAACGCGAGGAGCGCCGCGACCTGGGCGGCGGTGGGGAATGTGTCGTTGGTCGACTGACCCCGGTTCGGATGGTCGTTGGGGCTCACTTCGGAATACGTGCCCCGAGGGAGACCGAGGATCTCGAGCGCCCGGTTCGCGAGCACCTCGTTGACGTTCATGTGGAAGCTCGTTCCGGCCCCGGCCTGGAAGACGTCAACCGGGAACTCGCGGTCGAACCTCCCTTGGGCCATCTCCTCGGCCGCCTGGGCGATCGCCCGCCCGCGTCGCTCGTCGATCCCGCCGAGTTCGAGGTTGGCCCGGACGGCGGCGAGCTTGAGGTGGGCGTAGGCTCGAATCAGGTGGACCGATTCGGTCCAGCCGCTCACGGGGAAGTTGTCCCGGGCTCGGAGCGTCTGGATTCCCCAGTAGACGTCGCCCGGGACCTCCCGCGTTCCGAGGGAGTCCTTCTCCGGGCGCGAGCCGACCATCGCCGTTCCCACAGAGTGCTACTCGGCAAGGGATTTTACGTGGTCCCCTGCTCCCGGCTCACCCCCCTTCCCCACGGAACGGGAGGAGAAGCTTTCGCGATGGGGATCGGTTCGGACGTACTCGACATAGCGGCGATCGCGACGGGCGCCCTGCTCGTCCCGCTGTTGTGGCTCTTCCTCTTCCTCGTCCTGTGGGAGGACCGGGCCTACGCCCAGAGCATCGGCTTCGAGCGGTGGACCTTCTGGCTCCTCACGGGTGCCGTCGTGCTGAGTCTGTTCGCCGAGCTGCCGCTCTTCCCGTTCGACGGCGACTACCTCGCGGTCAACATCGGCGGGGCGATCGTCCCGCTCGCCCTCTCGGCCGCCCTCTTCGCCTACTTCGCGCCCCCCCGGTCGCGTAGCCTGCCGATGTTCCTAGGGATTTTCGGGGCCGAGGCCGTGGTCTCCTTCGCCGTCGTCGTGCTCGTTGCCTCACCCGTGCTCCAGACGCTCGGGGTCGTGGCCGTGGCCACGCTGGCGACGGTCGGCGCGGCGGCTCTTCCGTCCACGGTCGGCGCAACGCGGAGCGTCCGCGCGCTGGTGGGATTGAGTTCGGCCGTACTCGTGCTCACCTTCCTGGTGAGTTCCACCGTCCCCGGTGTCGGAATCGAAGTGGGCTTCCCCCAGTACCTCGTCGGTCCGGTCGCCGCCGGGGCGATCGCGGCGATCCTCGGTTCCTACCTGTACGGATCGGAAGCGGGCCGCTCGGCGGCGCTCGCCTTCGCGGCCACCGCGTTCGGGGTGATCGTGGGGGCCGATCTCTTGCGCCAGCCGCCGCTCTATGCGTCGGGCCTGAAGGGCCTCTACGTAATCGGAGGTGGAAACTACTCCGATCTCGTCTACCTCTCCCCTCTCCTGGCGTTCGCGATCGCCTATCTCTTCCTTCGCTACACCGAGGGTGCGCGCGCCCCGGTCGCGGGCGGCATCGCACTCGATCCGACGAGCCCCACCGGTGCCCTTGCCGAAGGTGTCCGCGCTTCCTTCGAGGGAAGCCCCGAAGCCTCGCTCGCCATGTCTCGGGATGCGAGCCATGCGGCGGCCGAGCAGGCCCGCGTGCTGCTGGGAGCGCCCGCCGCGCGG
>JAKAPG010000004.1:21312-26505 GCA_021823085.1 Thermoplasmata archaeon
GCGGACCGTTCGAACGCTTGGAGGCGGAACGCGGCGCGCAGATGGCCCGTGCCCTCGTGAGGGTGGGCCAGCACATCACGATCGCCCGGTTCGCCTCGGTGGGCCGGCGCACGGCCGCGTTCTTCGTCGACCTCGTCGTCGTGCTCCTCCCGGCGATCCTCGTCTGGTACGAGCTCCTGACCCGGGCCCCGAACGTGAACGACGGGCTGAAGGGTCTCGCGATGGCCACCGCGTCCTACGGCTTCGTTGCGGTCGCGGTCCTCTACTTCGCCGTCCTCGCGTCGGTGACGGGCTCGTCGGTCGGCAAGTGGCTCTTCCACCTCGAAGTGAGCGACCGGGCGGGCCATAGGCCGGGGTTCCTGCGCTCGCTGGTCCGGGAGAGCCCGAAGCTGGTCATCCTGTCGGTCCTCGGCTCGCTCCTACCGGCCCTCCTGGGGTTCTTCCTCGGAGGATCTGCCGAGGTCTTTGGACTTCCTTCGATCGCCGGGGGAATCTTCGCCCTCATCCTGCTCGGCCTTCTCGCGCTCACCTTCGCGGTGAGCGGCGCGGTCGCCGTGGTCGCGATCTCGATCTCGGCCGAGCGCCAGCGGGTCGGCGACCTCTGGGCCGGCACCTGGGTCCTGAACCGGAGGTCTACGACGGGCCCGGCGGGGGCGCCGACGGGCTCGGCGGTACCGGCGGAAGGGGCGTCGTCCGAGTCAGCGGGATCGTGATCGACGAGACGTTGGTGTCCCGTCCGTCGCGGTTCGTGAGCCGCTCCGTCGCGATCTCGATCGCCCCGACCGCAACGTCCCCGGGGAGGAGGCGCCGTCGGATCACCTCGACGACATCGACCGCTTTCGAGATCGTCGCGCCCCGCGCTTTCACGAGCACGGGGCCCGCGCCCGAGTTGAGCTGCGCCACGACCTGGAAGACGTAGGTCATCGTCGGCCGCGCCCCGATGTAGACATGGGCGGAGTCGTTCCCTCGATCGTTCCGACGGGAAGGCCCTTCAGGGGTCATCGCCCCGGCGAAGTGGGCCGGCTAATAGACGTTGCGCGGTCCGCCCCATCAATCCTTTCGGTCCGGCAAGGTTTATCGGGACCGCTCGATAGGCGGGCCGTCGGTGCAGGGGTGGCCCAGCTTGGTCAAAGGCGCCAGGTTGAGGTCCTGGTCTCGTAGGAGTTCGTGAGTTCAAATCTCACCCCCTGCACTCTTCGCACTGCGGGAGGGTCGCCCACAAGGAACGGGGCCCTCCCGGGTCGCAAGCCATCTCCGGCGCTCGCCCTCTCTGGCTTCGAGACCCCCCTCGTCGGGGCGCCCGCCCGAACCGGAGTACTTGGATTCCCCGACCCTACCGCCTTTCCACGCCGGGTGTGAGACGTATCGTGGCCCACGACGCTCGGGCAGGGTTTCATAGACGGTAGATCCCTCACCCGAGCGCTGCGGGCTCCACGCAATAGGAAGGGGACGACGACGAAAGATCGGTACGACGTCGTGATCGTGGGCGCCGGCGCCATAGGTCTCGCCTCCGCCTACCATCTCATCGACCGGCGGCCCGAGCTTTCCGTTCTGGTAGTCGAAGCTCGCCAGGGCCCCGGCGAGGGATCCATGGGGGCGAGCGCCGCCATGGTGCGGGACGTGTTCAGCTCCCTGGATAACCGCCGGCTCGCCCAGAGCTCGATCGCCTTCTACCGGCGCCTCATGGACGAGCACGAGGGCCTTCGCAGCCCTGCCCCCCTGCTCGACCTCTACGGTTACCTCTGGCTGCTACCGGAGCGCCGGCTCGACGAGTACCGAGCTCTTGTCCGCCGGAGCGCGGGCACCTTGGACGCTCGTCCGGTGGAACTCTCCGACCTCGCGTCCTGCCCCGGTCTCGACCCGGCACCCGCCCGATGGTTCGAAGGGGACGCCGCGCCGCCTCCGGAGGCGATCGGGGGCGGCCTGTTCGGCCGCAACTGCGGCGCGGTCTCCCCCGAGATGCTCGCGAGATTCTACTGCGATACGGCTCGCGCACGGGGGGTCGAGTTCGCCTTCGACCGTTGCGTCCAACGATTGTCGTTCGAGGGGCGCGAGGAGGTGCTGTTGCACGAGACTTCGAAATTGCCGTACTCCTTCCAAGAAGAGATCCCGGGTCGGCTGCGCATCGCGCGGGCGGTCTTCGGGGACGGTACGAGCGTCCGGACGGATTGTGTCATCGTGGCCGCCGGGGCGTGGGCCGAACATATCCTCCACCCGCTGGGAATCGCCACCGCCTGCAGCCCGCGACCCGAGTCCCTGTATTCCGTCGCGGGTCGAGAGGTCGATCGCCTGTTGCGCTGGACTCCTCCGGTCGAGCCGGTCGATGCTCCGACCGGCCGACCTCGCCTCCCGTTCCTAATCCTCCCGACGGGAGCCACCATGAAGCCGATCTTCCCCGAACAGCGGATCTGGATCGGGAGGGTGGACCGCGTCGCGCACCCGATCGGCACTCTCGAGGACCCGAGCCAGAACGGCACTCTCGACTTTCGCACGGACCGGCTCGGAGACCGGGCTGCGTTTGCGACGGACGTCCTTCCCGCCGTCACTCCGTACTTCCCGGGCTTCGATACCACGGGGCTGCGCCTCGAGAACGCGTGGGGCGGCTACTACCACTTCAGTCCCGAGGGCCTCCCCGTGCTCACGGAGGAACCGTGCGGCGTGATCTTCGTAGGGGGAGACTCGGGGAGCGGGGTGATGAAGGCGGATGCTCTCGGCCGCCTCGTCGCGGCCCGGTACGACGGAGCTCGCGAAGCGAGGCTCTTCGGCGGAGAGAGCTACCCGCTGGATCGGCTCTCGCTGAGCCATCGCGCGGTCGAGGAGGAGGGGATCATCCTCTGAACGGAGACCGCGGAATCGACCGTCGGATCGGCCTTCGGACGGTCCGGCTCACTTCGCGAGGAAGTGATGAGCTCCCTCGATCGCGAATCGAACATCGGAGGCGAGGGCGACGAAGCGGAAGCCGAGGTCGATCGCCATCTGCTTCTCCTCGCGGCTGACCACGAGCGTTCCCGCGATCTTGCCGTGGTCTTCGCAGGACCGTACGACCTGGCTCATCGCCTCGAGGACCTTCGGGTGCGTCCGTTCGTCCACGAACCCGAGATTCAACGTGAGGTCCTGCGGGCCAACGAAGAGAAGGTCGACGCCCGTCGTGGCGGCGATAGCGTCCACGTTCGCGAGACCCTCCCGGGTCTCGATCTGGACGCCGACCAGTGTGTCGGCGTTGGCGTGGCGAAGGTAGCGGGGAAGGTCGAGGCCGTAGCGGGACGCGGCCGCGGCCGCGACCCCCCGAACTCCGTCCGGAGGGTACTTCGCATAGGCGACCGCGGCTCGGGCTTGCGCCTCCGAGCTCACGAGCGGCGCGAGGATCCCCTGCGCACCCGAATCGAGTGCCTGCTTGATGAGATAGGGATGGACGTCCCCGACGCGGATCAGCGGCGCGGGCCGGCCGGACCCGACCAGGGCCACCATCGCCGCGAGGGTTTCCGGATTCACGTGGGAGTGCTCGGTATCGATCATGAACCAATCGAAGCCCAGGCCGCGCAGCGCGTCCAGATGGACGAGCGACGAGGAGGAGATCCAAGTGCCGAAGGACGGAGCTTTCGACCGCGCGATGGTCTCCTTGAGGGAAGCCGTCATGCAAGTACGACCGCTGTGCGAGGGATTCCGTACCCGGGAGCGCTACAGGAGCTGTTCGAAGAAGCGGACGTCCTCGTTCCATTGATGGCGGCGGAGCAGGCCGGCCTCGTGGAACCCGAGGTGCTTCAGCAGCTCGGCCGCCGCGGAGAAGCGGGAGAGCGCATCGGCCCACACGGAAGGGACGTTGCCGCGGCGGGCCCAATCGACGGCGGCCTTGATGAGCGCGGTCGCGATCCCCTGGCGGCGGGCATCCGGGTCGACCGCGAGGTGCACGATCCGACCGCTGCCCTGAGAGATCTGGAGACCGATGACTCCGACCAGCCGGCCGTTCTTGCGGGCCGCGAAGTAGTTGACGCCCTCCATCCAGCTCGTGAACTCGAGCGGCGTCGGGACCCAGGCCTTGATCATCTCGGGCGGGAGCTCGCCCCGCTGGGCTTCCCAGACCTTCTTGTAGAGATTGCAGACCTCGTTGACGTCCAGGTGCGTGAGGCGCTCCACGCCCAACGGCGTCTCGGCCTTGGCCACTACCTCGTTCTTCGCGGGGGCCTCGGATTTCGCCAGAGCGGTCGCCGTGTCCGGCTTGGGCGATGCATCCGCCGGACGTTCCGCCCGGTCCGGACTATGATGATTGGCCACGCTAGATACTCCGACGGATGAGCTCGGTTGGCCATCGACGCATTTGCGTATCAATCTTGCCCCCTCGCCGCGCGTCTAGGGCGTGTGTCGGCTCGGAGTACGCGGGAACGGGGTCGTGTCGCGAATGTGCTCGCGTCGCGCGATCCATCGCAGGAGCCGCTCCACGCCGAGGCCGAACCCCGCGTGAGGAACGTTCCCGTGACGGCGCAGGTCGAGGTACCACTCATACGGGGCGGGATCGATCCCCATCTCGTTCAGCCGGCCGACGAGGGTCTCGATGCTCGTCTCACGACTGGACGCGCCAACGAGCTCGCCGTAGCCTTCAGGCGCCAGCAGGTCCGCGGCCTCGACGGTGCGCGCATCGCCGGGGCTCCGCAGCATGTAGAACGCTTTGATCTCCCGGGGAAAGTGCGTGAGGAATATCGGGAGCCGCTGCACGAGCGTCAAGGCGCGTTCCTCCGCGGTCCCGAGGTCGCTGCCCCACCGGACGGCGTGGCCCTTGTTCCGGAGCTCCTCGATCGCGTCGGCGTATCGGATCCGCGGGAACGGCGCGCGGATCGCCGCGAGCTCCTCGGGGGCTCGGCCGAGCTCCCGCAGCGCGTCCGGGCTCGTGCGGGCCAGGCGTTGGCATACGTGGACGATCATGCGCTCGATGAACTCCATGAGCCCGTCCAGGTCGGTCCAGGCGAGCTCGACTTCGAGGTGCTGGTACTCAGTGAGGTGCCGCGGCGTGCGCATCTTCTCCGCACGGAACGACGGCGTCAGGGCGTAGACGCGCTCGTGGGGAACGATGAGCGCCTCCAGGTACAGCTGCGCCGTCTGCGAGAGATATCCGGGCCGACCGAAATAGTCGATCTCGAACGCCTCCGCGCCGCCCTCGGCGGGGTTCCCCGTGAGGATCGGAGGGGTCATCTCGAGCAC
>JAKAPG010000106.1 GCA_021823085.1 Thermoplasmata archaeon
CGATCTAGCGGCGCTCGTGCTCGCAAGCGATATTAGGGTCGCTCGCTAGGCGGCCCTATGGGGGTAACGCTCTCTTCCCCGGACCGACGGTCCGGTTTGGTGGGCCGCGCACCATCGGTCACGACCCTTTGTTCGCATTCGTCCCTGCAGATCTTCTACGGGGCCCGCCAGGAAGGGCTCTCCTCCATCGGACTCTCGGTCGGACCCCCGCACCGGTACTATGACGCCTTCCCACTTGCCCGTCCCGACCGTTTCGTCACGGTCCCGAAGGTCGATCAGCTGCCCAATCTCGCCCCCGAACTGAAGCGCTCCGGCGCGGTCGTCGTCCCGCACGGATCGTTCGTGGAGTACCTCGGGCCCGAGCGATTCGCCCAGATGGACGTACCGGTCTTCGGGAACCGAGCCGTGATTGCCTGGGAGTCCGATCGGCGCAAGGAACGCGAGTGGCTCGAGCTCGCGCGCGTACCGATGCCGCGCCGATTCGAGGATGCCAGCGAGATCGAAGGCCCGGCGATCGTGAAGTACTACGGAGCGAAGGGCGGCAAGGGATTCTTCCTCGCCAAGAACAGGGAGGCGTTTCGGGACTTCCGACCTACCGGTCCCTACGTGATCCAGGAATACGTGCTCGGAACCCGCTACTACGTCCACTTCTTCTACTCCCCGCTCTCCGACCGTGGGTACCGTGTCGGTCACGGCTCGCTCGAGATGCTGGGGATGGACCGGCGGGACGAGGCGAATATTGACGAGCTCTACAAGCTGGGTGCGCAGGAGGAGCTGCTCAAAGCGGGAATCCGCCCAACCTTCGTGGTCACGGGCAATGTTCCGGTCGTCCTGCGCGAGTCGCTGCTGCCCAAGGTGTTCGATGCCGCCGCGCGGATCGTGGAGCGCTCGATCGATCTCTTCGGCGGCATGGTCGGACCGTTCTGCCTGGAAGGGATCATGACCGAGGAACTCGATTTCAAGGTGTTCGAGATCTCGACCCGGATCGTCGCCGGGACGAACCTCTTCACGTCGGGAAGTCCGTACTCCGACTACGTCGCGCCGGGACTGTCCATGGGACGACGCATCGCTCAGGAGATCCGACGCGGGATCGACCAAGACCGCCTCGACGAGATCCTGAGCTAGCCGAGCATCGAGGGACCCGCGCCCTCGGGGTCGAGGCGAAGGTCACCCGTTATGACCTCCGCTCGGTGGCGTTTCCGGGATGGACCATGCCCTGCGCGCACGCGGCCTCGTCAAGCGCTACCCCAGGGCTCCGCCCGGGACCTACGCGCTATCGGAGGTCGACCTCGAGATCCCGCCCGGGGTCACGTTCGGCCTGATCGGTAGGAACGGAGCCGGGAAGACCACTTTCGTACGGATCGCCGCGACCCAGCTCGAGCCCACCGGCGGGCAGCTCGAGGTCCTGGGCTTCGACGTGAGGGAACAGCCGCGCGAGATTCGCACCCGGATCGCCTGCATCCCCCAGGAGTCCCGACCGCTCTACTTCCTAAGGACCGAGGAAGTGGTCTACCTCTATCTCAAGATGCGCGGTGTGGACCCGACCGACGCGCGCCGGCGGACCCGCGACGTGCTCTCCGAGCTCGAGCTCGAACCGTACCGAAGACAGCTTGTCTCGAACCTCTCCGGCGGGTTGCGCCGCCGCGCGTTGGTCGCCATGGTCTTCGCTTCCGACGCCGAACTCCTCTTCCTGGACGAACCCACCACAGGACTCGACCCGCTCGCACGCCGCCAGGTGTGGGAGGCG
Source organism: Thermoplasmata archaeon (assembly GCA_021823085.1). Lineage (GTDB taxonomy): Archaea > Thermoplasmatota > Thermoplasmata > Lutacidiplasmatales > UBA184 > Lutacidiplasma. The sequence goes on from JAKAPG010000106.1 coordinate 1,748, forward strand.
ATCCGACACGCGATCCGGGAGCACCGAACGATCGTGCTGACGACACACTATCTCGATGAGGCGGAAGCCCTCAGCGCCCGGCTCGCGCTCATCGACAAGGGTCGAGTGATGCTCAGCGGAACTGCGGAGGAACTTCGGGCGCGGATGCCGTATCCGTATCGGGTGACCATCGCCGGGCCGATCGACCCGGAGGCGCTCCGGCCGTACGGGCGCGTCACGCCCGTCGAGGGCGGACACCTCGTGTTCGCGCGCGAAACGGACGCCCGGGAGCTCGCGCGCTGGAGCCTCGAACACGGCTATCGACTCTCGTTGGGGCCGGTTTCGCTCGAGGACATCTTCCTCGAGATCGTAGGGCGCCCGCTCATCGGCATCGAGGATGAAGAAGCGCCCGAGGAGCCGGTGGAGGCACCGAGGCGATGAGCGAGCGGCATCGCCTGCGCTCGATCCTCGCGCTGGTACAGCTCAACGGACTCATCCCCATCCGAAGCCAGCCGCTCTACCTCCTTTCCATTCTCTCTTCCCCACTCAGCTTCCTGTTCTTCATCTACATCGCTTCGCACGGCACGTACTTCGCCTTCGGCGTCACGGGAGGGATGGTCCTGACGATGCTCAGCATCGGGACCGGCCTCCAAGGGGACCTCACGCACTACCGCAACGACCTCAAGTTCCAGGATGTGGTCGTGGCCTCCCCGGTCGAAGCGCCGAGCTACATCTTCGGGATGGCGCTCAGCGAGCTCGTCTACTCCGCTCCGGGGCTCGCGGTCTTCGTGGTCCTCTGGGCCATCGGGGGATGGGCGACCCTCCCGGGCGCCGGCGTTCTGGTCGGCACCCTCTTGCTCGTCTGGGGGTTCGCCACTGCGCTCAGCTTCACGCTCGCCACGTACTTCTCGGACGTGAGGGAAACCTGGATGTACAGCCCGCTCATCTCGTTGGGCCTTTCCGTCATCCCTCCCGTCTACTACCCAATCAGCGCTCTGCCCGGCTGGGCCCAGTCGCTCGCCTACCTCTCGCCGACGACGTACGCGGGCCAGCTCGTTCAGGCGGCGAGCGGACTGGTTCCGCTCTCGGCGACGCACTCCGCCGTCGACTGGCTGGTTCTCCTCGGGTTCACGGTGGCGCTCTTCCTGGTTGCTGCCACCCGGGCCCACTGGCGCGACCCATAGGGGGGCTCGACGGGGGCGCACGCTCCCGTCGGGCCGGCCGATTTGCAAGTTCTTAAGTAGGACCGCACGGTCGAGCCCACGTCATGTTGGTCTTTGCCGATCAGCGGGCGTTTTCTACTGAGGAGGAACGGTCGGCCCGGTGCACCTTCTGCGGTAAGGAACTGGTCGTTCTCCCCGAGGATCGACGAGGCGGAGCCTGCTTCGATTGCCTTCCTCTCCTCGGCCCGGAACCGGCACCCTGCCCCGACTGCGGCTACCTGATCCCGGGCGAACGCCGGTCGATCGGCTGCCCGGCGTGCGGCTGGTTCCCGGCCGTCGAGTGACTCTCCCCTTCGCCAAGCGCCAACCTTATCGGGCCGCCCTCGTCCGAAGCCGCGGAGCGTGCCGAGGTGGCTCAGTCCGGTACGGCGCGAGTCTGGAAAGCTCGTGGCGGAAACGCCTCGGGAGTTCAAACGCCGGGAGCGGTCGTTCCGCCCCGGGGGGAAATCTCCCCCTCGGCGCCTCCGTCCCGATCCTCTCGGTCCCCGGGGAGGTAGCCGACGACGATCCGAGAACGCCAGGTCGCGCCTTCGCTGCTCCAGATTGACGCGATCCTTTCGCGGCTTCACGGCGCCGCTGCCTTGGCCGAGGTCTGCCGCTTCCTCCGGCACGAATTCCCGCACTACCGCTGGGTGGGTGTCTACCGCCTGCACGGCACTACGCTCGTGCTGGATGGCTGGGACGGGGATCGGCCTACGGAGCATACTCGCATCCCACTCGCGCGAGGGATCTGCGGACAGGCCGCTCGCGAAGGACGGACCGTGATCGTCGACGACGTCCGCCAATCCACCGAGTACCTCGCCTGCTTCGTCGAAACTCGTTCGGAGATCGTCGTACCGATCCGGGAGGAAGATCGCATCGTGGGCGAGATCGACATCGACGGTGTCGAGGTCGGAGCGTACGACGGGAGCGACCGGGACTTCCTCGAGCGCGTGGCCGCGAAACTCACCCGGCCGATCACCGAGATCGTCGCGAGCTCGCCGGCGGGCGGCGAGCCCACCGCGCGATCGTCCTGAGCGCCGCCGTCCTGGCCGCCTCCGCGTCGAACGCGCGGAACCTGCCGGTCGCGATCGGTCGTCCCCTCCTCTCGCTGAGGCCGGCTCGGATTCGGGCCAGGGCCCGGGTCAGTTCGTCGACGATGGGGAGGTCGGCGACCCTCGAGGTGCGCGAGAGCGGGTTCAGATCGATGGAGATGACTCGCTGGCCACGCCGCTGGAGCGCTTCGGCTCGGTCTCCGTCCTCGAGAGGGATCAGGCACACGTCGGCCCGGTAGATTCCGGTCTCGTCCACCCAGGCACGATCGGACGGAAGGCCCGGAATCACGGCCGTCGGTCGTATCCCGAGGACGTGTCGGACGCCCGCCCGTTCGAGCGCCCGGCCGATCGCTCGTGCCCGGCTCGGAGAACGATGGAAGAGGTTCACCTCGACCCCGAGCCCGGGCCGGGCGCCGGCGAGGCGACCGATCTCCTTCGCGGCGAGAGCTGCCACGTTTCCGTTCACGCTGACGACCGGATGCTTCGCTGCCCAGAGCCATTGGGCGGCGACGCGCTCGGCGTACCGCGCGCTCGGGGTCGTTCGCTCTCCCAACAGATAGTCGAATGCCTCTCCGCGGCCGTGCGCGATGAGTCCCTCGGGCACGACCAAGCCCTTCTGGGCCGCCTCCGCGAGTCCCGCTCGCACCCGAAGACTGCGGTAGCGAGGGTGCTGTTTCGAGACGCGGACCACGGCAGCTTCCTTCAGTCGAACCCGGGTCCGAGCAGCTCCCGGGCGATGGCGAGCCGGCGGATCTCGCTCGTCCCGGCGCCGATCTCGAGGAGTTTCGCGTCCCGAGCGAGGCGCTCGAGCGGAGTGTCCCTCATGTAGCCGTACCCGCCCCAGATCTGGATCGCTTCGAGCGCGTGCCGGGTCGACGCCTCGCTGGCGAACGTGAGCGCCGCGGAGCTGGCTCGCGCGCTGCGTTTGTCGGTCGCGACGGACGTGAGAGCCGAGTAGACGAGGTAGCGGGCCGCCTCGAGCTCCGTCCACATGTTGGCGAGCTTGGCGGCGATGAGCTCGAACCGTCCGATCTTCTGGCCGAACTGCTCGCGATCGCGCGCGTAGCCCGTGGCCCGCTCGAGACACTCCTCCATGATTCCGAGAGGGATCCCGGCGAGAACGGCCCGCTCGACATTGAGACCTCCCATCACGATCCCGACACCCTCGTTCTCCCGGCCGACCAGCTGATCTGCGGGCACGCGGACGTCCTGGAACGAGAGCCCCCCCGTAGGGCTCCCGCGCATCCCCATCTTGTCGAGGCTGCGGGAGACGGTGAACCCCGGCGACCCCTTCGTCACCAGGAACGCGCTGATCCCTCGCGCCCCGGCGGCCGGGTCGGTCTTCGCGTAGACCAGCAGGACGTCCGCGACGGGACCGTTCGTGATGAACTGCTTCGAACCATTGATCCGGTAGCCCTCGCCGTCCCGGCGCGCCTCGGTCCGCAGACTCAGCGCGTCCGAGCCGGCGTTCGGCTCGGTGAGGGCGAGGGCACCGATCGTTTCGCCGGACACCAACGAGGGGAGGTAGCGATCGCGTTGGTCGTCCGTACCGTTCCGCGCGAGGTTGTCGGCCAACAGGTTGGAGTGTGCCCCGACGCTGAGCGCGAGGGCCGGGCTGACCCGCGCGACTTCCTCGAGAACTAGGGCCTGCGCGATGTAGGAGAGACCCAACCCTCCCCACCGTTCGGGGATCGTGATCCCGAGGAATCCTTCGGATCCGAACTTCCGGAAGACATCTCGCGGAAAGTAATCCTCGCGGTCCATCCGGTCGGCGATCGGCTGGACCTCTTTCCGAGCGAACTTGCGGGCCGCTTCTCGAATCCGGGTCTCCTCGTCGGAGAGCCGCAGGTCCATGACCCGACGAACGGTCCGGACGGATAAGGGGTGCGCGGCGCGTCAGGTCCGAGTACCGTTCC
>JAKAPG010000107.1 GCA_021823085.1 Thermoplasmata archaeon
ATCTCTCCACCGACGGCACGCCGGAGGTGGTCCGGGCGCGCGCGCCGAGGGTGCGATTGATCGAGGAGCCTCCGCTCCCCCCCGGGTGGATCGGCAAGAGCTGGGCGTGTACGGTCGGCGCCCGCGCGACCCGGGGCGAGTGGATCCTCTTCCTCGATGCCGACGTACGTCTCCATCCCACGGCCGTGAAGACGTGCGTCGCATGGGCGATGCGCGAGTCGGCCGACCTCGCGTCGCTCGCTACCCGGATCGAGGTCGGCTCGATCTGGGAGCGAATCGTGATGCCGTTCTACGTCCAAATGGTGCTGACCTACCTGCGGGCGCCGCATGTGAATCGGGACTCGTCGCGCGCGGCGATGGCGAACGGCCAGTTCACGCTCGTTCGTCGCAGCTCCTACGAATCGGTCGGTGGTCACGAGGCGATCCGCAGCCAGCTGGTCGAAGACGTCGCGCTCGCCCGGCGCTTTCGGTCCCATGGCAAGCGGCTGAGAATCGCGTGGGCTCCCGAACTGGCCCAGACCCGGATGTACCGCTCGCGTTCCGAAATCTCCGAAGGCATCCTGAAGACGGTCCACGGCACCCGCTACTCCACCGCGGTACAGATCGGTCGGATCGCCGGCCTCGTCGGGCTGTTCTGGTTGCCTCTGGGCCTCCTTCCTCTGGGGCTCCTCGTCGGGGCTCCGGCGCTCGTCGGGATGGGGGCCTTTCTCTACGTGGCCCTCTTCGGTAAGCACATGGCTCTCGCGCGGGCGTCCGGGACTCCGACCTTCTACGGTCTTCTGTTCCCGATCGCCGTCGGATTCTTCGTCGCGATGCTGGTCCGCTCGATCCGGCGCGGCGCCGCCGACCGACCCGTGCGGTGGAAGGGGCGGGAGTACTCCCTACGCGGCTGACGATCGGAAAGACGTAATGCGCGCACGCGCCTCGCCGGGGCCGCCATGAACGCGGCGGAGCCCGCCCGGTTCGACCTTTTCATCGGCGGCCAGGAGATCCCGGGACACGACGGCGAGCGGGCCCTCCTCACCGACCCGGCCGACGGCGGAGCCATCGCCTCCGTCGCGATCGCCGGCCGCGACGACGCCCTCCACGCCCTCGAGGTCGCGGAGCGGGCCTTCCGCGAGAGCCCGTGGGCCCAGGATGACGGTGCCCTCCGAGCCAGGGTGCTCCGACGCCTCGCGGATCGCCTTGAGACCGAGGCGGAGGTCTTCGCGCGCCTCGAAACAAGCAACATGGGCAAGACCCTGCGCGAGGCGCGGGGGGACATCGCCTACGTCGTGCGGACGCTCGAGTACGCGAGCGGACTCGCCGACAAGATCGAGGGAGAGACCATCCCGGTCCCGGGCCCGCGATTCGACTACACGGTCCGAGAGCCGCTCGGGGTCACGGTCCACATCGCCCCGTGGAACTATCCGTTGCTGCTCGCGATCCGTTCCGTCGCTCCCGCGCTGGCGGCCGGCAACTCGGTCGTGCTGAAACCGGCGAGCCTCACTCCGCTCACGGCGCTCGCGTTCGCTCGTCTCGCGCACACGGCCGGGGTGCCCCCAGGGATCCTGAACGTGGTCGTCGGACCGGGACGAGAGGTCGGGGACGCCCTGATCACCGACGAACGGTGCCGCGCGGTGTCGTTCACGGGGAGCGTCGAGGTCGGACGGAGGATCGGGGAGATCGCCGGCCGTCGGGCGATCCCTCAGACGCTCGAGCTTGGCGGAAAGAGCCCGGTCCTTGTCCTCGCGGATGCGGACCTCGATCGCGCGGCGCGTGGGATCGGCTTCGGGATCTTCGGCAACGCGGGGCAGATGTGCTGGGCTGCGTCGCGTCTCATCGTCCACGAGTCCGTCCGCGCTCCGCTCCTTCAGAAGGTCCGTGCCCTCGCCGAGGCGTTGAGGCTCGGTCCCGGTACCGAGGAGGGCGTCGACATGGGCCCTCTCGTCTCGGCCGAACAGGCGGAGCGGGTGCTCGGCTACATCAACACCGCCCGGAAGGACGGCGGAAAGCTCGTCACCGGGGGCGCCCGTCCCGACGACCCGAAGCTGGCGCGCGGGAACTTCGTCCGACCGACGGTCGTGGAGGAAATTCCCACGACTTCCCGCGCCGTGCGGGAGGAGATCTTCGGGCCCGTGCTATCCGTCTTCTCGTTCCGGGAGGTCGACGAGGCGGTGCGGATTGCCAACGACACCCGATTCGGCCTCTTCGCGGCCCTGTGGACCCGCGACCTCGGCTCCGCCCACGCGCTCGCCCGGCGCCTCGACGCGGGGATGGTCGCAATCAACGACCCGCCCAATACCTACCCGCAGACGCCGTTCGGCGGCGTGAAGGACAGCGGGGTCGGGACGGAGCAGGGGCGCCGCAGCATCGAGTTCTTCACGCGGACCAAGAACGTGCTCGTCAACCTCGGGAGCCCCCGGAAGAAGCCCGCCTCCTGAGCGGCCCGGTTCGTACGAAACCCCCAAAGTAACCCCCCCGGGTCCTTCGCCGAGAGGGATCGGTGAGCGGCTCCGTCGATCCGCGGGCTTGGGGAAGTTGCCTGTATTGCGGCGACGCCGTGCCCCCCACCTCCAAGATGTGCCCGGTCTGCGGTGCCGAGAACCCCGTTCGCGCGGGCCAGATCGGGAAGGCGCCGAAGAAGGTCCGCCGGCGCCTCGCCGCCCTCGGTGCCTTGCGCACCGTGCTCATCTTCGGGGCGATCGCGCTCCTCGTCTATGCGATCATCGCCGCGGAGATCTCGGGGCCGCCGGTCGTCGCGGATCCACTGACGCACAGCGGCACCTACTACATCCCGGCCCAGAACGACTCGATCCAGTCCGGGTCCGTGCAGGGTGGCGACTACATCCTCGGCAACTGGTCCGTAATGTTCCCGTATGCCGGGGCCATGAGCCTCACGATCTACAATAGCACGGAGTTCGCCCAGTACGAGGCCGGCGAGGTCGCGGGGAATCAGACCTGGTATCCCTCAACGACCCAGGGGCAGATCGACTTCGTCGCGCTGTACACCGACACGTTCTACTTCGTCTTCTCAAACCCATACCCGGCCTCGAGCCACCTCAACGAAACGGTGTACATCTCCACGGCTTACACGCCGGACGTGAACTCGTTCGACGGCGGCTCGATGAACTAGCGCTTCCGACCGCTCACGTCGCGGGCTCGGGAGGCGGCACGCGCTTGAGGTACTCCGGCGGAACCGAATCGATGAGGAACACGGTCTTCCCGGCCCGCATGATCACGAGTCCCGCCGCCCGCGCGGCCCGGGCGTCGACCTCCAGGATCACCGGCTGGGGGGTCCGGACGCTCCCGGCGGCGCGTGCGTCTTCCGCGGTCTTGGACAGGTGGACCTTCTTGCGGTCGGAGGGCTTGAGGCCTACCTCGAGCACGATCCCCGCCTCCTCCTCGGTCACCGGATAGAAGAGCCGGTCCGGCACGCCCTCGGTCGGAAGATCGAGCCGGATGTCGACGGTGTGGGCGTACGTCGCCCGGATCATCTCGTCCCGGATCTCATAGCGGCCCTTCGCATCGGTCTCGGCGATCGCGACCAGGTGGTGGACGCGCAGCCACTGGTAGCCACGGTGGCGCTGGCTGACCGCGCGCACGATCTGCGGCAGCGAAACCCAGCCGTGCTCGTCCATCGTGAGCTCGTAGCGATCGGGAAAGTGGCGGAGGATCCCCGTCAGCACGCGGCCGAGGTGGTCCAGCTCCCGGTCGTCCATCAGGAAGCGGCCCTCTTGACCGCAGTACGGACACTCCGCCCCGCGGAAGTAGCCGTGCTGCTCGCACTCCTTCAGCATGGAGCCGGGCGTTCCTACGCCTTGACCTTGTCCGCTTTCTTGTCGAAATCGGTGAGGAGGTCGCCGTACCCGTCGGCGAGGTCCTTGAGCACGCGTTTGAGCACCTGTTGGGGCTTCTCCCCTTTCGTCCGGAGATAGAGAGTCGGTCGGTCGAGGTACGGGTGGCCCAGGTAGTAGCGCGCCTCCAGGACCTTCTCTTCGGCCTGCAGGGCCTCCACGAGAGGGACCAGCAGCGTCTCTTCCCCCTTAGGGAGCTCAAGGCGCAGCGTGTCATGCTCCTTTTCGGCGACCCGAACGTCCATCGTCACGGCCCGAGTGGCGCTCACCTTCGCTCGGTTCTTAAGGGTGGCGGCAAGGAATCCCCGCCGAGCCGCGTCTCGCGCCGACGGCTCTATAACCGATTGCGCGTCCCAGGGGTCCGGTATGCGGGCGCTCATCGTCGGAGGAGGCGCCCGGGAGCACGCGGTGGGGGTGACCCTGGCGCGTGCCGGGGCCGAGATCATCGTTGCTTCCCCGCACGCGAACCCGGGCCTCGAGCGAATCGCGCGGGCCTCGGTCCGGGTCGACGTGGATCAGGCCCAGCGGATCGCCGACTTCGGGGAACGCGAAGAGATCGACTATGCGGTCATCGGTCCCGAGGCCGCCCTCGCGGCCGGAACGTCCGACGCGCTGCGCGCGGCCGAGATCCCCGTTGTGGGGCCGTCCCAGGCGGCGGCGCGGATCGAGTCGAGCAAGCTGTACTGCCGCGAGCTGCTCCAAAGGCACGCGATCGGCGGCCAGCCGGTGTGGCGCGCGCCCGAACGGATCGAGCAGGTCGAGGCGACCCTGGCCGAGTTCTCCGGCCCGTTGGTGATCAAACCGAGCGGGCTTACCGCGGGCAAAGGCGTCTGGGTTCAGGGTCCCGACTTCACCGACGCCCGCCCCGGTGCCGCCTATGCGAAGAGCCTCCTCGCCCAGGGCCAGCGCGTGCTCATCGAAGAGAAGCTCGAGGGCGAGGAGTTCAGCCAGATGGCGTTCGTGACCGACTCGGGCGTCTACCCGATGCCCGCCGTTCAGGACTTCAAGCGCGCGCTCGAGGGAGACAAGAGCGGCAACACGGGCGGCATGGGATCGTACTCGCAACGCGACCACCTGCTCCCGTTCCTGAGCGCCGCCCAACGCGATCGCTCGATCGAGATCCTTTCCCAGGCGGTGGCGGCGCTCCGGTCCGAGGGCCTCGAGTTCCGCGGCATACTGTACGGGGGGTTCATGCTCACCGCGAAGGGCCCGATGTTGCTCGAGTTCAATGCGCGCTTCGGCGACCCGGAAGGCGTGAACGCGATGACCCTCTACGAGGACGGCAACTTCGACGAGCTCCTCTACGGCGTCGCGTGCGGGCGAGTCGATCCTACGTTGATCCGGTTCCGATCCCGCGCGACCGTGCTCAAGTACGTGGTCCCTCCCGGGTACGGAGACCGCCCTCAGCCCGGAGGTGTGGTCGAGCTGGACGAGGCGGCCATCGAGGCGGACGGCGTGCACGTCTTCTACGGGAGCGTCGAGCCGGCGGGGCCGGCGGCGGTGCGACTCGGCACGAGCCGCGGGATCGCACTCATCGGAGAGGCGAGCGCGATCCATGAGGCCGGCGCGCGGGTCGAGGCCGCCCTCGCGCACGTCCACGGCGACTTCTACGTTCGGCACGACATCGGCACGCTCGAGGATCTCGCTCGCCGGCGCGAGCACATGCGTCAGCTCTTCGTCCCGGGTGCGAAGTCGTCGCCGCTCCCGTTGAGCGTCGCCGCGCCGGGTGCCCCGCCCTCCAGCGCGGCACCGGACGAGATGCGCGCCTAGGCGAAGAACGGTCCGCCTTCGCTCCGAAATCCCCTAATAGCGGGGCACCGGTCGAATCGCCTCCATGTTCTGTCCGAAGTGCCACCGTCTGATGCGCCCGGAGAAGGCGAGGGGGTTCTGGGTCTGCGCTTCCTGCGAAACGAAGGTCCCCCTCGGATCCGGCAAGGAGGTCGGTCGCTCGGCCCCGTCCGGCAAGATGGTCGCCGTTGTCGAGGAGTCGAAGACCGGGACGCTTCCGACGACCAACGAGCAGTGCCCGAA
>JAKAPG010000108.1 GCA_021823085.1 Thermoplasmata archaeon
TCGCGAAGGAACTCCCCGTCGACTACGCGCTCGAGCTCAACCGTCTGATCCAGCTCGAGATGACGGGCGCGGTCGGGTAGACGGCGTTCGGCCCTTCGGATCCCGGGCCCGAACGGTCTATCGGAGCTTCGTGTCGAAGCGCCAATCGGGCATCGCGTCGGTCCCCGTGACATCGAGCGCGGGGAGCGCGCGTCGGCCGTCCGGGGTCCAGAAGAGCTCGCCGTGCTCCCATCGGGCCTGGAGCATCGGCTGGACCCGCTCACGGAGGTCCTTGACCGGCGCTCGCTCGAGGACGTAGGAGAGGAAGCCTTCACTGATTATCCGGACGGAATCCGCCGGCCCGATCCCACGGGACTCGAGGTAGAACATCTTCTCGGGATCGATCGGGGCGACGCTCGTCGAATGCGTCGCCTTGACGTCACGGCATAGGATCTCGAGGATCGGGATCGTGTCCGACCGTGCCCCGCGCGAGAGCAGCATCGCGTGTTCGCTGATGAAACTGATCGTCCTTCGCGCGTCGCGTTCGATCCGCACGAGCCCGCGGCTCATTCCCCGAGCCTCGTCCGCGAAGACGCCGCGCGTGATCGACTCCCCGTGGGTGTCGGTCCCGATATGGGTGAGGCGGACCGCGGCGTCGTACGACTGGTGGCCGTCCCCGTAGAACGTTTGAAGGTCGTGGACGATGGAGCCGTTCCCGCTGAGCGTCGTGTCGTTCCGCGCCTTCGTCGCCCGGCCGCCGAGGCCGAGCCAGATCCAGGCCAGCCTCGCGTCATTCTGCGTCGTCGCGCGGCGGCGGTAGAAGCTGACAGTCTCCCGGTCCGGTGCGTGAGCATCCAGAACGATGGTCTTGGAACCCGGCCCTACATCGAGGTCGAGGTCCGAGGCGAGGAATCGCTGTCCGTCCTGGCTTGCGCCGGTCGCGAAGACCTCCTGCGTCAGGAGGACCTGGGAAGCCGCCCCGGTCCGGACCCTTCGATGGATCGAGAGCGCCTCGTGCGCGCGGCTGAGGACAGTGGTGTCCTGAACCCGCACCGGAGTCGAAAGCCGGTCCGGGATCGTGAGCTCGTAGCCGCGGTTCAGGATCGCCGCGCTCAGGGCCGTAAGGCGGTCGGTCGGCGTCTCCTCCCGAGCCAAGAACTTCCGAGCGGTCTCTCCTCCTTCTGCCCATACCTCTTCGAGAGGTCGCACGCGTACTCCTTCCGAGGCGAGGGGATCCGGGACGGTGAAGCGGGAACCGTGGGAATCATGCAGGATGGATACGAAGCTCTTCGAAGGGAGCGGAGCCGCCACCGTGGGGCCGTGGCGCGCGGGATCGATACCGGCGAGATCGACACCCTGGAAGTAGCCGTACTTGCGATAAAGCGGATCGGGCTCGAGAGGCAGCTCTCGAAAGAGTCGCGCTGCTTGGGCCCGCTCGGCCCGCACCTCGGGAGGATCCGCCAGCTGGGCGCTCAGCGCGTCGATCTGAGCGTCCTCGATCCACGAGGGGGGACGGTCAACTGCGGCCATACAATTTAGTCACTCGGACGTATTTATAAAGCGTGCGCGGCGCGGGCTCCGGCCGAGCCCGAGCCGTCGCGTTTCTCACCGAAGAGACGAGAGGATTGCCCGCTCGCGGGCTTGCGGGCCACTCTTATACTGGTCGGTTCCCTTCGATGGCGGAGAGACGATCATGGCGTGGGACATGTATCAGGAGATCATCCTTCAGCATTACCGGAGCCCTCGCAACTTCGGCCCGCTTGAGGGCGCCACGATGGAGGGGGAGGAGGTCAATACCTCCTGCGGCGATCACATCACCCTCCGCCTGAAGGTCGAACCTCGCGAGCACAAGATCACCGAGGTCCGGTTCCAGGGCGACGGCTGCGCGATCAGCATGGCAGGAGCTTCGATGCTCACCGAGCGGATCGCCGGGCGAACGGTCGACGAAGTCTCGCAGCTGACCCGCGACGACGTCCTCAAACTCCTCGGCATACCTCTCTCTCCGGTTCGCATCAAGTGCGCGCTCACGGGCTTCTCGGCCCTCGGCAAAGCGCTGCACCCGAAGACGGCGCCGCCCACGGCGACGGCGGCCTGAACAGGGCGGTCCGATGACTCGGGATCCGCGAGTGTGCGATCGAACGGTCCCTCCATGATCACGGTCGACCCGGCGAGCTGCGTGCTCTGCGGTCTGTGCGTCGGGGTCTGCCCGCCGAATGCATTGGAGCTGATGCCCGACCGGTTGGAGGTTCTCTCTCACTGCACCGAGTGCGGGTGGTGCGTTCCCTACTGCCCCGTCGGCGCCATCTCCGGCGGTCGACGGGTCCGGCGCCTGCGAGGGTCCTCATGAGCCCGGTCGCGCGCTCCGACGTTCCGCGCGTGCTGCTCGTGGACCCGTACATGTCCCGGGAGGACCCGATGGAGCGCAAGTTCATCGAGCTCTACCCGTCGCTCGGACTGCTGACCTTGGGAGCCTACCTCCGCGGGCAGGACGTCGAGGTCGAGATGGTCGATCTCACGTTCTCGCACAGCACGAAGCCGGTCTCGGATCGTATCGCCCGGTTCCGACCCGACATCCTCGGCGTGCACACCAAGACCCTCACGCGTTCGCGGGCGATCGAGATCTCCGGGCTCGCTCGCCAGGGCGGTGCGGTTTCCCTCGCCGGCGGACCCGACGCCGCGAGCCGGACGCAGGCCTACCTCGAATCCGGCTTTGACGCCGTCGTCCCCAGCGAGGGCGAGGGCGCCCTCGCGGACCTCGCCCGCGCGGTCCATTCGGGTGAATGGCCCTGCCGAGTGCCGGGCGTCGTCCATCGAGAGCACGGTCGTACGGTCCGCGGACCCCCTCGACCCTTCCTGCGAAACCTCGACGAGCTGCCGTTGCCTGCGTGGGATCTCATCGATATGAACGGGTACCTCGACCGCTGGCAACGCAAGACCGGCGAGCGTCGGGCCGCGGTGCTCACATCGCGAGGCTGCCCGTTCGATTGCTCCTGGTGCTCGAAGCCCACGTTCGGGCGCACCTTCCGCCAACAGTCTCCGGGGCGGGTGATGGACGAGCTCCGCTCTCTGCAGAGCCGCTACGGCGTCGATTACGTTCGATTCTGTGACGATGTGTTCGGCATCCAGCGTTCCTGGCTGGACGAACTGCTCACGTTGATGGAGTCCGAACCGGTGCGGATGAAGTTCGAATGCCTCGCGCGGGTCGACCTGCTCAAGCCCGATCTCCTCGCACGGATGCGCAAGGTCGGCCTCGCGCGGGTCTACGTAGGTGTAGAATCGGGCAGCCAGAAGATGCTCGACCTCATGAACCGGGGTACGAAGCTCGCCCAGATCGAGCGCACGGCCGAGGCCCTCCGACGGGAGGGGATCCGTCAGTTCTGGTTCTTGATGCTCGGGTACCCCGGGGAGACGCTGGAGGACATCGAAGCTACGCTCCGGCTCTTCCGCCGGTTCAGTCCGGAAGAGTACTCGGTATCGATCGCCGTTCCGGTCCCCGGGACCCGTTTCTTCGAGGAGGTGAAGGGGTCGGCGCGCGCGCCGGTTCCCTCTCCGAAGTCCGAGGCGGGCCGGATCCTCCTGTTCGAGGCGAAATACCCCGAGCGTCTCTACCGTTGGGAACAGCGGCGTTTCGGAATCGAGGCAGCGCTCGGGAAGGCCCGGTCCAAGCTGGGCGATCGTGTGGTCGGTCGCATCGGGAAGATCGCGGACCGTTTCCACGAACGGATCGCAACTCCCCTGCTCACCGGCGAGAACTCGAAGGACGCATGATACGGCCGGCGGCGCGCACCGATATATACGCCGACCCCGGTTGCGTGCCGTGAACGACGAGCCTGCGGGAACGTTGTTCTGTCCTCTCGAGTTCCGCTACGGCCGGGAGCCGATGCGCCGGTTGTTCTCGCGCGAGGTCCGGCTTCGCAGAGCCCTCGAGGTGGAGGGAGCCCTGGCCCAAACTCAGGCGGAACTCGGCCTCATTCCCAGGGAGGCGGCCGAAGCGATCGATGCCGCGGCCCGGTCCGGGAAGGTCACGGTGGCGCGGACCGAAGCGCTCGAACGAGAGCTCCGACACGATGTGATGGCGATCGCGCGCTCGCTCGCCGAGGCGTCCGGTTCCGCGGGCCGGTGGGTCCACTACGGAGCCACTTCCAACGACATCACGGACACGGCGCTCGCGCTCGAGCTCGCCGACGCGCTCGCGCTGCTGCGCGACGACCTTACGGCGTTGGTTCTCGCCTTCCTCGCCCAGGCGAAGGCTCACCGTTCGACGCCCGAACCCGGCCGCACTCACGGCCAGCAGGCAGTTCCGATCACCTTCGGCTACAAGATGGCGGTCGCGGCCGCCGAGTTCGCGCGGCACCGGCACCGGCTGGACGAACTGCGGCCCCGAGTCGCCGTCGGGAAGATGTCGGGGGCCGTCGGGACGGGCGCGGGATTCGGAAGCGCTTCGCCGCAGATCGAGGAGGGCGTGATGCGTCGCCTCGGCTTGACCGCCGATGAGGCCCCGATTCAGATCGTGATGCGCGACCGGATCGCGGAGCTCGGCAACTGGATGGCGCTCGTCGCAAGCAGCGCAGAGCGCATGGCGACCGAGATCCGCAACCTCCAGCGGAGCGAGATTGGCGAGGTCGCGGAGCCGTTCGACGAGGCACGCCAGGTCGGTAGCTCGACGATGGCCCAGAAGCGCAACCCCGTCGTGTCGGAGAACGTCGCGAGCCTCGCGCGGCTCGTGCGCGCGTTCGCGATCGTGCCGATGGAGAACATGGTCCAGTGGCACGAGAGGGACCTCACGAACTCCGCGAATGAGCGGATCGTCCTGCCCCACGCGATCGTCTTGACCGACGACCTGCTCACGAAGCTCGTCGGTATCGTGGCCGGACTCGAGGTCCGTCCGAAGCGCATGCAGGAGAACCTCGCGCGCGACGGTGGCCTTGAGATGACCGAGAGCGTGATGTTGGCGCTCACCGCCCGAGGAATGGATCGGGAGGACGCCCACGAGCTGCTGCGCACGATCACGCGGGATCCCATGGCCCCCCCGCCCCCGCAGGAACGCGTCCGCGCGAACGCGACCGTGCGCACCTTCCTCGCGCCGGAGGAGATCGATGAGATCGTCCGGCCGTCGCGCTACATCGACGCGGCCGCCGCCAAGACCGACCGGATCGTCGACCGGCTGCAACGCGAGTTCGAACGATGAGTCCCGAGGACCCTGCGTGGCGGGGAACGATCGTCTGCCGAACCGACGATCCCTCGGCTGCAGGCTGGCTCGTCGACGCCCTCGGCCCCGAAGCCGCCCGAGAGGTCCCGCGAGCTCGAGCCCGCGTGAAGCTTCGGGGACCGATGGAGGTCGTGGTGGAGATCGAGGCGCAGGACACCGGCCCGGCCCGAGCCGCCCTCAACACCTACCTCGGCTGGATCCACCTGACGCTCGCGACCCTGGACCGCGCCCGGCGCGGCAGCGCCGCCGACTCGCCTCGAGCGTAACCCATCCCGAAGGCCTTATGTCACCGATTCCGTCCGAGAAGCGTGGCGATCCCGGCCAAGATCCAGAACGACCTCAAGCAGTTTCAGCGCCTCCAGCAGGAGCTGTCGGCGATCTCCCAGCAGCGCTTGCAGCTCGACCTCAAGCTGCGAGAGGTCCAGCACACCTTGGAGGAGCTCAAGACGCTCCCCGAAACCACGGTACTCTACCGCCCCGTCGGGGGGCTCCTCGTCCGAGCGAAGGGACGCGACGAGGTGGACAAGCTGCTCACAGAGGACCAGGAGACCCTCGAGGTGCGGCTCAAGGCGGTCGAGCGGCAGGAGAACGGTCTCAAGGAGCGCTACACGTCGATGCAGCGCGAGATCAGCGAAGCGCTCCGGGCCGCGGGGGTTGGTGGC
>JAKAPG010000005.1 GCA_021823085.1 Thermoplasmata archaeon
TCCAGTTCACCCGGGACGGGGATGTGCCGCTCGACCGGCTCGCGCTGGGCGTCGCCTATCAGGATCCCACGAACGTCCGGCGCTGGGGCTCCGGACGCGCCCGGCGGCGGTGCCGGGGCAACACCTGGTTCCTGCCGTATGCCACGATCCAGCGGCGCAGCCGGGACCGTCCGCATCCGGCCTCGTTCCCTCCCGAGCTCGCCGAGTGGTGCGTCCGGCTCCACGGACGCGCGAAGGTGAGGGTCTGGGCCGATCCGTTCGTGGGCATTGGCTCGAGTGCAGTCGCCGCGGTCCGGCTCGGACGGTCGTTCCTGGGATTCGATATCGACGCCGACTACCTTGCGGTGGCGCGGGACCGGGTCCGGACCGCACTCGAGCGCGGTTCGCCCCGGCCTACTTCGAGCGCTCCGGGTCGTTCTCGGGAGGTGGCGGGCTCCACTCTCGCATCGCCCGCTTCTTGACGCCCCCTGCCCGGGCGAGAAGGCTCTTCGTTCCCTGCTTGGCCGAATGTGCGGCCGTCGACAGGGCGTCCCGGGTCGCCAGCGCGGCGTCCCGGGTCTTCGATCCGATAGCGACGCCGGCATCGCTGAGAGTCCCCGGAAGCTCCCGAAGCTCGTCCTCGACGTTCGTCCGAAGCCGGTTCATCTCGCGTCGGATGTCGGCCGCGGTCCGCTCGGCCTCCGTGCCGGTCTGGTCAGAGAGACGGCTGATCTCCCGGTCGAGCTGCTGGATCTCCAAGGAGAAGTCGTGGCCGATCCCTTTGACGGCCTCCTTGATCTGACTGAGGTGACTGCGCAACTGGGACTGCTCGCGGTCGTCGACCATACTCAATCCGTGGGACTATCTCGCGCGCAGGGGATAAAGATTGACTCAAACGAGACGCGGGCGCCAAAGGGCACGGTTCGGCCGGGATCAGCCGCCCATACGGCGATCGGGCCGCCGGCGCCGTCCGCCCGTCCCCGAGGGGAGCACCCTCCGTGCCGGGGTCGGCTCCGGGGTCGTCGTAGGACGTTCCACGACCTCCGTATCGTGCGCCCAGCGCACGAGAAGTTCGACGCCAAGTCGGGACGGATCCGTCACGACGAGCTCGCCGCCCACGGTCCGGGTGATCGCTCGCGCCGCCGCCTCGTACTCCGGATGCGGCGACTTGAGCAGCACCATGGAGAAACGGAGCGGTCGGATCTTCGCAAGCTCCCGGGCACGGGAGAGCGCCCGGTCCATCGCCGCGTCCAGCTGACCGGCCCGGACCATCCCGTCCCGGTCCGTGTACGCCTCGGGCAGCCCGTCGGTGATCAGGAAACACTCTCGTCGGCTGACGGCCGGCGTGCCCCCGAAGAGGTGGAGGATCGTGCGGAGGGCTTCGGCCGTGTTGGTGAACGCCCCGGGCGAGCACCCCCAGAGCTCGGCGAGATCCATCACCTGCACGACGTTGTCGAAGACGAGGACATCGATCGACGCGGTCGGGTACTTGCGGTGGATCGCGACGTAGAGCGCGAGCAGGGCCTTCTTCGCCGCCTCGAGCTTCCCGTCCTCGGCCATGCTACCGGAGCGGTCGAGCGCGAGCACGACCTGGACGGTCTCGCTCGTCGCCTCGCGGTAGATGTAGCTCGTGGATTCGTCCAGGTGCCGTTGCCCGACGAGCCGCGCCGCGAGCAACGAGCTCGGGACATCGAGGCGCGCGACCTCGTCCGGCTGGCGGAGGCGCGCCTTCTCGTAGAGGCCGGTGGATGCGCCACCCCGCAACGCGAAGCGTACCTCCGCCGGTGCCGTGCGCTCCTCCTGCTCGAGCAAGAGGCGCGCGAACCGTTCGACCAGTGCGTACGTCACCTCGAGCCCCTGCTGGGTCGGAGTCACCATGCCCCGCTCGCGCAGCTCCCGATCGATCCGGCGATCCTCGGCCTCCCGGACTTTACGTTCGACGTCGGCGCGATCGCGCGCCAGCGCCGCCTCCTTCTCGGCCTCGAGCCGACGGCGCTGCGCTTCGGCGTCGCGTCGCTTCGCCTCGGCCTGCCGGCGGAGGTCGGACTCCCGGGCCCGGATCTGCTCGCCGACCCGCTGGGAGAGCTCGGTCTCCTGGGTCGGAGAGAGGCGGGCCAGCGCCTCTCCGAGGGCGGAGGGGCCGAGCGTCCGCCCGTCCAGGGCGAGAGTGGCGAGCGGCACGTGCCGGCCCGTGTCCGGCGCGGGGTTGGTTCGGGAGTTTCGACGGCCGAACAGCCGACCGAAGACGCGCGCGAACCAGGCCCTCAGCCGCTGCCACCAGGAAGGGCGGGGCGGAGGCCGGTTCCAGGACGCGGTCGGGATCAGGAGAGCCGCCGTGAGCTCCGGGGCCAGCTCGGGAAGGGTGAACGCGGTCCGCCCCCGAGCGCGGCTCGCGCGCAGCTTCTCCTCGAGCTCGGCGATCTCCCGGTCGATCTCCTCCTTCGTACGACGCTCGGCGACCGCGAGTTCCTCCAGTTGCCGATCGTATCCTTCCGCCGAGCGAGCGATGTTGCGTTCCGCCTGGCGACGGACCCTTTCGCGCAGCGCGTTCAGGCGCCGTTCGAGCTCGGCATCCTCGCGGGCGCGCTCGCGGATCAGCGCGTGCGCGCCCTCCGCACCCTTCTCGGCGAGCGTCCGGACGAGCGCCGCGGGGTCCAGCGCGTCGAGGAGGTCGGAGGAGCGGACGTCGTCCGGGAACTCCGCGCAGTTGGGCAGTCGGATGTCGCCGCTAGAGGCTGGCGTCGTCGTCCGCGTCCTCCGGGCAGGAGAAGAGCGAGTACTTCTCGAGCAGCCGGAACTCTTCGATCGCGGCTGCGCTCCGGCCGAGGTTCGTCGGGGGATGCTCGATCGCATCGACCCAGGCGGAGAAGGCGCGGAACTGGGGGAACAGTCCCCCATCGGTGGCCAGCTGATCCACCAGCTGGGGGTCCGTCGCGAGGCGCCGTCCTTCGCCGACCAGGCTCTGCGCGTTCGCCTCGTTCTCCTTGAGCGGTCCCCGGAAGAAGCGGCACCAGTAGACGCCGGCGCTGCGCTTCAGCGCCGGATCGAGGTACTGCCCGATGAAGTCCGTGACGCGCTTTTCGTTCTGCTGGAACGATTCCCCGCTGCGCGCGCGGATCCGCCCGCGCATCGAGTGCAACAGGCCGGCCCGGAGGTCCTCGGGGGTCGGGATCGACCGCCCGGCCAGGAGCGCGATCGCGCTCGTACGGAGCGCGACGTCGATGAGCGTGCGGTTCGAGCCGACCTCTCCGATATCCGGATTGTCGTCCGAGTTCCGCAGCCGCCAGGCCTCGATCACCCGGATGCCGGCGTCCGTGAGGACCTCGGGGACGAACCCGGTCGGACCAGCTCCGCCCCCGACCGCGACGATCCGTCGATTGTCGGAGTGGTGACGGTTGTAGTCGATGTGCAGGCTCGTGAGACGGTCGGAGAGCGGATCGTTGATGTTGTCGAGATCCGAGAGGTTGGACGTGCACACCGCGATGAACTCGGCCGGGAAGCTCTCGCGGGTCTTGGACGGAGTGACGGTGCCTTCCTGCAACGCCTGGAGCAGCACGTTCTGCGTACCGAGGGGGAGTTTGCCGATCTCATCGACGAGGAGGAGACCCCGATTCGCCTGCAGGAGCTTCCCGGGCTCGAGGACGAGCGGGCTCATCGGGTCGCCGATCTCCTCGAGCCGACGGAGATTGATGTTCCCGGTAAGGTGGTCGGGGAAGACCTCGGAGCTCCCCTGGAGGCGGGCAAAGCCGAAGCCTTCGTGCAGTTGGACGAGTTCCCCGGGGACGGAAGCCGGGTCGACCTGGGCGGGATCGAAGCGAGCGGCGTCGTGATCCGGCGCGAACCGCCTCCGGCAGATCGGGCAGGGCGGGAACCGTCTCGCCGTGTCCGCATCCACGGTGCTGAGCGGATGGTCGAGGACAGGGCACCCCTGTACCGCCCACGCGTCCTTCGGGAACAGCTCCCAGACGTCCTTGGCCAGGCTCGTCTTCCCGGCTCCCGAGGGGCCAAAAAAGAGCACGTGGGCGCCCGCCAGAAGGGCGGCGGTCAGATCCTCGTAGGTTTGGGCGGGGAGGACCGTATGCGGGTAGAGCGCGGCGAGGGCCTCCGCTCGAGACGCGCCGGCCGCCTGAGATGCGCTCAGGCGCCCGAGGATGTGCGCGCGCAAGCGCTCGGCCGGGCTTCGCGCGACCTCGCCCCGCGTCCGAAGCTCCTGCGCGTTCGCTCGGGAACCGATAGGCATCGAATCGGGGCGAGGTGCCACCGCCATGCGGCGCCGAGCTGGGATGCGGTTATCTCGTTTACCTGAGAGCGAGGAGTTCGAGAAAGAGAGGCGCCCGAGGAACGGCGAACCGCCGCCGGGTCGGACGCCCGCCCGAAGTTAGCATTAAGTAGAGCACCCCGCTCGGCCAGCCCCTCGAAGATGGCCGATAAGGAAGCACCCGCTCGCAAGGCTACCGCGGCGCGGACGGTCAAGGACAAGTGGCGGTCCAAGGTCTGGTACCGCGTCCAAGCCCCGGGCCTATTCCAGCACGCCATTCTCGGCGAAACGCCCGCCAACGAGCCGGAGCAACTGGTGGGGCGCACCCTCGAAACGACCCTCGAAGAGGCGTCGGGGGGCACCGACCTCGCGAAGGCTCACGTCAAGCTTCGATTCCAGATCACGGGGGTAGGGGCCGATCAGGTCGCCCAGAGCCAATTCATCGGCCACGAGCTCACGAGCGATTACGTTCGTCGCTTGGCCCGCCGCAAACGTTCGAAGATCGATCTCTCGGTGGAGGTCACCACCCGCGACGCCGTGAAGATGGTGCTCAAGCCGGTCGCCGTCGGCGAGCAGCGCCTGCAGACGCGCCTCCGCGCCGAGCTGCGCCACCGGATCCGGGAGGTCCTTGTCGAGGAGGCGGCCCAGCGCTCGGCCGTCGAGCTCGTTCGCGAGGTTCTCGGGGGCGAGCTCACGAAGCTGCTGGCGCAAGGCGTTAAGCCTCTCTATCCTTTCAAGAAGATCGAGATCCGTCGCTCCGACGTGCTCGGGCAGATCGCGGAAGAGCTCCCGTCCTCGGAGGCGACCGAGGTCAGCGCGCCGACGGGCGACGGGGCGATGCTCGTCGCCGCGGATGCTCCCACCCCTGCATCGTAGAGGCGGGTCGGTGGGCGCGATGGCCCGGTCGACCCGTCGGTTTCCTGTCGGAGTGGCTCAGCCTGGTAGAGCACGGGACTCATAGCGCGGCGCGAGACGCGCGCCGCGGGAGAGATCCTGGGGTCGGGGGTTCAAATCCCCCCTCCGACATCTTCCGTACCCGGATCACTCCGTTGAAGCAGCTCCCATCGAGCCCCCTGCCGCCGTTCTCCCCGCCTACCCGGAGGCCGTCAACATCGGGTGCCCCAGGCCGTGGTCGATCGGCTGCCGCTCGCGGAGCCGCAGCGTCTGCGCCGCTCTCCCCAGCACCCTCGGTACCTGCGCCCCGTGCCAACCCCAATTCCCCCGAAGATCTTTCGCGCCATCACCATCGGGCCGATCTCTCGTTCTGCCCCATGGGTGGGGAAGGGTCGAGGCTGCCGGGCGAGCCGGGCCGGGAGACCCCTAAGAGCCTCTCGGGTCGGCACGCGGTCGCAGGGTCCGGCCCGATGCGTTCTATGACGGCGGTATCGCGGAGGGTACCGGAAGGCATCGAGGACCTCAGGGGGACCCCGCCCCGACCGGGTAAGGAAAGGGGAGCGGGGGACCACACCCCCGCCCGCCGGCCGGAGTCCCTCTCGTTACTGCGTCGCACCCCGAGACAGCCGACGTCCTCATCCGGGTTGTTACCCTCGGCCCCAGAGAAGGCCACCGTGGTTTGCGAGATGTCCCGAAACCTCTAGGTTATCCGAATAAGACGGTCCGGTCCTCTCCCGCGTTGGTCGCCGGGAGGGTGTAGAAACTTGTCGGAACGACCCGCATCGGATCAATGGGTGACCCGAACCGCCACTCGTCTTGCCCACCAACACTTTCCGGGCCGAGCCTCAGCGCTCGAGAGCCTCGTGCGCGAGGCCGCGAAGAACCATGAGACCATCTGGCGATCCTCCGCTCAGGGGGTCTTCCGTCCAACCCCCTCGATGTACGCCCCGGGGCTCCGCTGGCAGTTCGACAAGCTCGGACCCGTCTGCGCCCTCTGCCATGGGAAGGTCGTGATCTCCGAACGGCTCCCTCCTTCCGGACCGACCCGGAACCAGCTCGTGATCCGTCCTCGGGGATCGGGACCCGGAGGAGGGCTCAACGTCCCTCAGAACCTCGTGGCGGCCCACGCGCGCTGCGTCTCCGATCGCTGAGGCGCGGCGATGGATGTCAAGGTTCAGATCGAGAAGTGCACCGGCTGCCGGCACTGCTTCGACGTCTGCCCGGTCAACGTGTTCGTCATGCACCCCCGAGACGAGTTCCCCCAAGTGGTCGACGACCCCGAGGTGGCAGCCAAGTTCCAATTCCGGCAGGAGAAGTCCGTGGCCGAGCACGGGCCCGACTGCATCTTGTGCAACGCGTGCCTCCTCGAGTGCGAGGGGAGCTGCATCACCATCTGGGACGATGAAGGGAAGACGTACCAGTCCACATACAAGTGACCGCGGGCGCCGCGAAACCGCGACGGGAACCCCCATGGAGGTCGGGTGGATCGCCCGCTCCGTTTCCGGCGGGGCTCGGCAAAGCCAATGACGCCCGCAGGCCCATCGGTGGCCGCCGCCGCGAGCTCGCGCGAGAGCGGTGGGACCCCGAGGGACGGGTTTCGACTCCAAAGACTCCAGGGCCGATGACGAGCGGAGAGAACGCGTGCCCCCGGAGAGGGCGGTCGACTCGGCAGAGCTGGGGTCCTCCGACCCGGGGTGGGTAATGCGTCGTCAAGGTCGAGGGCTAGCGCCGACGGAGCCGGGCCACGTGGTGACCGCGCGTAGCCGAACGGTTCCGGATCTGCAGGACAGGCGCCGACTCTGTCTTGCCCGCTGACGCGGACCGGCCCATCGCCCGTCGACTCCGCGTCGAGGATATCCACTCGGAAGTTCTCCGGGAGGCGTGCCCCTCTCCGGCACGTCCCGCTGGTTCCTTTCGGCCGCCCAGGCGAACCTCGGGGTGGCCGGTGCGCTCGTCCTGATCGACCGGCAGTCGGGCGTCCTCAGCGACCAGTGGAACGTTCTGGTCTGGCTGCTGCTGGTCGGCTTTTTCGGGTGCACCACCCTCGGCTTCTCTCTCCACCTGTTTCCGGCCGTGGCTCGCCGCCGGTTACCGAGAGACCCGCTCCGCGGGGCGGCCTTCGTCCTGATGGAGGCCAGCGTTGCACTGGGCGCGTACGCGCTCTACGAAGCAGGATCGTTGCCGGCGCGCGGGTCCCTGTTCAGCCTCGCCGCTGCCCTCATGGTAATCGCGGTGGCGGTGACCTTGCAATCGCTGTTGCGGGCGGTCGCCGGGCCCCGTGTGACCGGCCCCAGTCCCGAGACGCGGGCCGGGGACTTCGTCACGGTCCCGCTGTTCCTGCTGTCCTGGAGCGCCGCGCTGGGCTCGGGGGTCCTGTTCGCGCTCTCCGGGCTCTGGGTTGGCCCCGGGTTCGGATGGTGGCTCGCCGCTGTGCATCTCTTCGTGCTCGGCCATGCCACCGTGCTCGTGGCGGCGGTCCTCCTCCGGTTCGTCCCCCGCTCGGTCGACAGGGACCCGCCCCACGCCGCCGTGTTCGGTGTCGCGACCCTCGGCGGTCTGGGCGGGGTGCTCGTGCCGGTCGGCATGCTGCTCGTTCCTCCGCGGCCGATGGTCCTCCTCCTCGCGCTGGCCGGCCCCGAAGCCGCGTTCGCGGCCGTGCTGTTTGGCCTGTTAATCTACCTCGCGAGCCGAGCGAAGGCGCCCCGGCGACAGGTCGGGCTCAGCCTGTCGGCGGTGGGGTTCCTTCTCATCGGGGGAGCCATCGGCCTCGGGATGGTTGCGGATTTGAACTCCCAGCCTGTGATTTCGCATGCCCTCATCAACGTGCTCGGCTTCCTCGGACTCACGATCCTGGTCATGTGGTTCGGGATGATCGCCCCCTTCCAGCGGATATCGCACGCTTGGACCCGGCGGATGCTCTGGGCGATCGCCGGGGTCTGGCTGGTTGCCGTGGTCGTGCTGGCGGCGGTCGGTGCCCTGGCCGGCGCTCCGCCGACCTGGGGGCCGGCGCTCGGGGGCGCCCTGCTGTTGGGCGTCGCGGCGGCGTGGGGTGCGGGAACGATTCCGGTGCTGTTCCCGTCGGTCAACCCGCTCCCGGGGTTGACCTCCGAACGGATCCGCGTCCTGAGGGACCGATGGAGCCGCCGTTGAACGGCCCTGCCATGCGGATCTGCGGGCGCATGAAGGGAGACCACCAGGACCTCGACGAACGCTGGACGCGGTTTGATGCGACGCCCGCATCGGACCTGGCCGCCCGGAGGATGCTGTTCGCATCGTTCCGAAGCGACCTGCTCCACCACATCCGTATCGAGGAGGATACGCTGTTCCCCCGGATGATCGAGACCGACCCCGGTCAACGGACCCTCGTGGAGCGGCTGCTCGAGGAGCACGAGCGGATCCGAGACGTCCTGCGCCGGATCGCGGAGGCGCTCGAGAGCGGCACCGGACCCATCGACGAGCTGAGCTTCGAGCTCGTGAACGAGCTCGGAGAGCACAACGCCCGAGAGGAGGCCACCGCCTATCCCTGGCTCGATGATCATCTGAGCCCATCGGAGACCGCCGAGATGATCCGACGGCTCGAGGATCGGTAACGTCCGGGCGAGGACTCGTTCGGCTTACCGGGCGGAGCCTCCGGGCGCGTCCTGCGGCCGCCCCGAAAGAGCCTCCGGGCCCATCACCGCCTGGGCCACCCCATAGAAGGTCGTGGCCGCGATGAAGGCGACGGCCATCGAGAACGACTCGAGGTTGTCCGCGAACCCGGACTCGACGAACGCGATTCCCGAAGCGCTGGCCCATAGGATCGAGAGGAGCCCGCCGAGGGCCATCCATCGGAGCGCTCGTGACGCCGTCGGGTGCATCGATCCCACCAGGATGGCGCTCCCGAGCGCCACCAGGATCGCCGCGAGCGCATAGTGGGCCGTCAGTACCGGATCGCCCCCGTAGGCAAGGGCGACAACCAAGTCACGGGTCCGCGGGAACGAGCCGAAGAGGTTCACCCAGATCCCGAGCAGGAACTGCGCCGCGAGGGCGACGACGACCGTTCGCGTGAGCCGTATCAGCCGGTGGGAAGTGGACATTCGGCCCGTTACGACACTCACACGACGCCGGATTAAGCCCTCCCGGTACGACCCAAGACCGTCCGGTAGCAGTCGAGCATCTGGGCGGCCATGCGTTCCGTGGAGGCTTGCTCGACCACCCACGAGCGGCCGAGATCCGAAAATCGCGCGGCGAGGGCCCGGTCGGTGAGCAGACGCTCGATCGCGCGAGCGAGGCCCTGGGTGTCGTCCGGGTCCACGATGAGGCCAACCTCGGACCTCCGCGCGATCTCTCCCGGACCGCCTCGAGAACTCACCACGGCGGTCGCCCCCGAGGCCATCGCCTCGAGGAGCGCGACGGAGGAGGTGTCGGATCGGGACGGAAGGACGAAGATCGAACTCTGGGACAGGAGGGCAGGCTTGTCCTCCTCCGGAACCACTCCCACGAAGCGGACCCTTCCGGTGAGCCGCGGGCTCTTCCGCAGGCGAGCCGCCAGGGCCGGCCCCTCGGGTCCCTCGCCGCCCAGCACGCCGACCCAAGAGAGTCCCGAGTCGACCTGCTCCAGCGCATCGAGGACCCGGTTCGCGCCCTTGTCCTGGGTGAGCCGGCCGAGGAAGGTGATGAGACGATCATTCGGCCGGCCGATGCGACGCCGCCAGTCGGGCGCGTGGATCCCCGGTCGGAACCGCTCGGTGTCCACGCCGTTGACGACCAACCGTGGAACCGCGGACGGGCGAGTGCCGGTCCGCGGCAGCAGCGCCGAGCGCGCGGCTTCCGAGGGCGCCGTGGCAAGGTCCGAGCGGCGGCAGATATCGATGCTGAAACGCGACCATGCTCGGAAGAACGCCCGAGAGAGCGCGTTCGAACCGGTTGCTCGGAGCAGGTCCGTAAGGTTCGTGTGATACGTGCCGATCGTCGGACAGCGCCAGCGGCGCGCCGCCAGCCAGCCGGCGAGTCCCACGAACCCCGGCGTGTGAATGTGGACGAGGTCGAAGTCGCGGCGGCGCCTTAGGAGGACAGTCCAGGGAGTGAGGGCGATCCGGTACTGCGGGTAGCTCGGAGCGGAGATAGAACGGTAGCGACGAACGGCGAGGCCATCCGGTCGGGTCTCCGAGCGCGGAAGGCCCGGAGATCTCACCGTGAAGATGGTAACGGCATTCCCCTGCCGGAGGAGGGCCCGCGCCAGGGTGTCGGTCACCTGGGACACCCCGTCGTGCGCAGGGACGAATGTGTCGGTGAAGAACGCGACCCGCAGCGGTGGCGGGGCAGGCCCGTCGGGATCCTGCCCCCGACCGATCCCGCTCCCCGGCGGGCCCGGGGGAACTATCGAACCACCCATCGTTCTCAATCCAGGCCCTCCGTTCGATGCTGCTTCAACGGATTCGATCGGTCCGGTATCCTCGCCCGCGCGCGGGAGCCGACCCGGTGACCCCGTCGTCCCGCCGGAGGCCGGATCCGCAACAGGAGCCCCACCGAGCACCCCGGCTCTATCCGGCAACTGACCTTGAACCTCGTCCTGCCTCGGACCGACACGAGGCGCGTGGACCCTCGTCCGAGGGGCCCGCGGGTCGCGGCGTCCCCCAATCGGCCGGCCCGAAAAATCGGAGACCTCGTGGGATGGGTGGACCGCGCCGTAGATGCGGCCCGCGATCCCATCGCGATCGTGCGGTCCGTGGACCGTCCCACGCCCCGGTGCCGGCCGAAGGCAAGTACCGGGCGGTGCTCGCTTCTGGGGCCCGTCCGGTCCCCGCGCGGTCGTCGAGCTCGCCTCGAAGCTCGCGCGGGACGGGTGCGGGGAACGCCGACGTAACCGACGTAAGGCAGGCGAGCGGGTGCTTCTCCTCGAGCCCGGGCTCGGCCCGGTCCGCGCCGGCTAGTCCGGTCCACGGTTCCGCGACCAGCTCCCGAGCGCCGGGATCCCCGGCCGACCACCGGTCGACTACCCCCAACAGAGCCCGGGCGGACTGCCGGGGCTGGGCGTGGTTCGCTCGGACCCGGTCGAGGGATATGGTACACTCGGGAGGGGGCACGGCCTTCGCATCGGGCCAGAGCTCCCAATCGAACTGGTGGGCGTGCACGCGGTGGAGGCATGAATCCAGGAGCCCTACGCCGATCCGAGCGGCGCCCGACGACACCGGCGCCCCGGACTGGATCCCTTCGCCCAGTTCGAAGAGGCGGTTCGACCGATCCTCGATAAACTCGTGTTCGCGTTGCAGTGTCCCGATCGCCTCCGGCTCCGGCCCCATAAAATCCCTCCCCGCTCGCGCTCCTCGAAAGTCGCAGGTAGGCGTCCTCGAAGCGTCGCTCGCCGAAGCGGTTCGGTCGTTGGAGCGCATCCCGGACGGCACGGCAGTGGGACAGAGCTCGAGGGGTGATTGGTGGCCCCGCGTCGACCCGCACGCGCCGTCCCCCAGCGCGCGGCGGTCGGCGAGAGGGGCCCATATGGGCCCTAGCCGCTTCGGGAGATGGCTTAGGTCCACGCTCGAGGTTTGGGGGTGACGGTGGCGGATGACGCATGACTGCACGTTCTGCACCTGCGTCACCTGCTGCCTGTGGGAGGAAGGGGTCCACAACTTCCGCCACAGGGGCCCCGTTCGTACGTGCGCGTGCGAGCGATGTCCGCAGGAACGCCCCCTCTACCCGGACCGCCGGGCGCGGACGGCCGCGATGAACAGCCCGTTGCCGCGCTCGTCTCCCGATTGACCGCTTCGGAAGCCCCACCTCTCTGATGGCCACGAAGCTCGCACCGAGCCCGGAACTCGGGTCGATGCCGCCGCCGTGCCTCCTAGCCTAAGATCGGCGCCCGAGAACGGCCTAGGGAGACCCCCGTGCCTTCGACAGAGTCCCCGGATTGGAGAATTCTGACCCCCTGAGGGCGGGGTCCGAGCGTCCTGCGAACGGGACGATCGTTCCGAGAACGCCGGCGCCGAAGACGAGGAACGATCCCGAGATCAGGGCCAGGAACGCGTAGGCCACCTCCCCTTCGGGCACGGCCAAGGAGATCGCCAGATAGCCGACCAGCCCAACGTTGGCGAGTACCAGGTGGAGGCGCGGGAGCAGACGCGGGCGCAGGAGGACGCGCAGATGGTTCGGGATGATGATCACGCTGACGCCGCTGATCATGAGTCCCACCCAGCCGAACAGCGCGACGACATCGCGAACGTCCGTCGCATTGGCGGGGAGCGGAGGGATTCCGCCTCCGAGCGACCCGGTCGCGATGACGAACTGGAGCCCGCAGATCACCAGGAGGTAGGTCGTGCCGGCGAGGATCAGGCGCAGTCCGTCCTTGGAGGGGACACCCGGAGTCGAGCCGACCGGGAGAATCGGTCCTCTTCCATTCCCGCTCATGACAGTTGGGAGGGGACCGGGCCGCAACACGCCGCCACGGGCGGTTCGGTCGTGGTCCGCGTGCCGAGCTCCAGGTCGGTCCTGCCGGCCATCGTGCTCGGGACCGATCCTCCGGCGTTCCGATGGTCCGGGCACCAGAAATCGACGTCCACGACCACGAGCCGCTTGCCATCCTTGGAGGCGCGGGGGGCGGCCGGAACCAGCTTCCAACCGGCGGGCCCACGAATGCCCAAGTGGCCGTTCGCGGCAGGATAACCCTCGGCCGTCGCCCGCTGAGGACATCCGGGTTGCGCACACCGGATCGCGAGCAGAGCGGCGACCTTTCCGGGCGTCTCTCCAAGGTAGCGGTCTATATGTCGGTCCAGATCCCCGACCTGGCCCACGGTCCGGTCGAAACCGGTACGGACCCGTTGGGCTGCGTCCTCGGGCAAGGTCGCCCTAAGGCAGGAGAGCGGGTAGTCGTTCTCGTAGCGCACCTGCTCGTACTCGTGCTGCGTGAACGCCTCGAGCTCCTTCACGAGCCCCGCCCGACCCATCGCGTCCCCCGCCGCCGCATACGCATCGACCGCCTTCTGGGCACGTGCGATGCGTTCCGACAGCCCCCGGCGGTCCCGGCTGATCGCATCCAGGTGTTCGAAGCAGGTCGGCATCGCAACGGGACGGGCCTCGGGCTGGAGAGACTCGTCGAACCGACGCGCGTGGGCTCCCACGTACTGTGCGTATAGCCGCAGTCCTTCCGCGATCTCTCCCGGCGCGACGTCGGCCCCGTCGCTCAGGGATGTCGCGAACTCGGCCAGGCGCTCATCCAGCCGCCGGATCACGTCGTTCTCGCGCGCCATCTCATCCAATGGATCTGCCTCTTCGGGCCCCCCAACGGTCATCGACCTCGCCCCTGTCTCCTCGGAAGAAAGCAGGCAGCGTCGCCGCGTAAACCGGTTGCCGAACGGCTTCGGGCGGTGACTTCCCTCTCGATGCAAGGCAGAGGTGGAAGGATTTGGGCTCGAAATGAATATCCCTCGGCACAGGTTCCCGAGCCCGTGAGCCTCCGACAGAGCCCGTCTCCCGGTGGCGGGCCGCCCGATGCCCGCCGGGAGCATCCGCACGCGCAGCCGGCGCCGAAGCTCGTCGACTTCTGCCGGCTTCGGGTTCCGCTTCCCGAATCGGCCTGGATCGCACGGTTCTCCCGTGAGTTCCCGAACGTCACGATCGAGGTGCTGAGCCGGTTGGACGTCGATCGGACTAGGAGCCTTACCGAGTTGAGGTTGCACATCCCCGAACCGGGACCGTGGGCGGACGAGATCCGGTCGCTTCCTAAGGTGAGCGGGGTGGAGGAACTCGGAGGAGCGCCGGGCCGGGTCCATCTCCGGGTGATGCATCGTACCTCCACCTTCATCCCCATCTTCCGGGACCTCCGACTGATGCGTCGCTTCCCGTTCACCATCCGCGGGGGCGAAGCGACTTGGGTGATCGTCGCCTCCGCGTCCAAGCATCGAGCTCTGCTCTCCCGCCTTCAAGAGCAGGTTCCGACGGCGGTCATCGAGTCGGTCCGTCACAACGACCCGGAAGCCCCCACGGGGCTGCTCACGGTCCGTCAGGCGGAGCTGCTCCGGCGTGCGATGGCGGCCGGCTACTTCGAGGTTCCCCGAAAGATCACCCTCACTGCGCTCGCGAAGGAGATCGGTCTGGCTGCCTCGAGCCTCTCGGAGGGGTTGGCGATCGTCGAGAAGAAACTGCTGGAACGCCTCCCAACCCCAGAGTGAGTCGCGTCGGGCGCACCCCGATGGTGGATCGCCGATCCGGTGCGCGCGCAGCCCAGTCGGAGGCTGCGCCGGCCGTTCAACGCCAGGGGGCGCGAGCCCGAGGCCCCCGGATGTGCCGATAGCGGGCTCGGGATTTTCGCTTTCGGGTCCGATCGGTCTTGCGCTCCCACTCCGTCTCCGAGCGCGGCTTCGTCATCGATGGCGGCTCGCACATGCAAGGCGTTCCGGCCCGAATAGGCTTCCCGCCGAAGCGTTCCGCGGGATTCCGAGCGCCCGAGCGGAGCCTTGACGCGGCGCGGAATCGGTCCCGCGCGACGACTCGACCGGTCCCCGATCGGGTTCCGAACCGTTTCGGTGCCCAAGTTAGGTGGCCGGCTCCGGGTGACCTCTTGGAAGGGGTTCCCGATGGCGACGACACAGAATTCTGCGCGGGCCTCGCGTACCCAAGCGGACGAACCGACTCCAGAGGCGATCCTCGATGTACGCGACGTCGCCCCCCCGAAACGGCATCCATTGATATTCGGAACCTACGAGAGCTTGGGGCCGAACCAACGTTTTGTGCTGGTCAACGACCACGATCCGAAGCCCCTGTTCTACCAATTCCACGCCGAGCACACGGGCGAGTTCTCCTGGGAATACCTGGAGCAGGGACCGAAGACCTGGAGGATCCGTATCGGCAAGCGGAAGTCCTCCGCAGAACGGACCCCACTGCCCACGGCCCGCTGATCTCTTGCGGGGCACGCGGCGGGGAGTGGCTCGGCAGCCCTCTATGCTCCCATGGCAGATCGGTCGCTTATCCGCTTCCCGGCGATCGGGCTGGCCCTCGTCGCGCTCGCGCTTGGCCTATGGGCCGGACTCGACCTGATCGGCTGGAGTCTCTTCGTCCCCACCCCGGCCCTCCCCGGGTCCCACGGGGTCCTGATGGTCAACGGAGTCCTCGCGAGTCTCATCGGGATCGAACGGGCGGTCGCGCTGGGCCGTCGGGCATTCTACCTCGCACCTCTGCTCACGGCGATCGGTGGCATCTCCCTCGTCGTCTCGGGGAATCCCCTGCTCGCCTTCCCGTTGGTGACGATCGGGACGCTGGTGCTCCTGGCGGCGTTCGCGGTGATCCTAAAGCGGCAGCCCGCACTCTTTACGGCGGTCCAGTTCCTCGGCGCGCTAGCTCTGCTGGGCGGGAACCTGCTCGGGGGGTATGGCCTCGGCATCCCCTACTTGATCCCCTGGTGGGCCTCGTTTCTCGTCCTCCTCACCGCCGCAGAGCGGCTCGAGCTGACCCGGTTGCGTCGTCTGTCGGCGCTGGACCGGTTAACCTTCGTGATCCCAGTGCTGCTCGCGGTGGTCGGGTGCGTTCAGTCCATCTTCGCGTTCGCATCGGGGTTCTTCATCGCGGCCTCTGGCTGGCTCCTCCTCGGGGTCTGGTTGTTGTTCCACGACATCGCCTATCGGAACCTCTCGCGCCCGGGGCTCCCGCGGTTCACGGCGGTCTGCCTGTTGAGCGGCTACGTCTGGCTCGTGCTGGGCGGGGCCATCGTGTGGACGAACGGTGGTTGGCTCGTGGGTCTCTCCTACGACGCGGGGCTCCATGCCTTGTTCTTGGGATTCGTCCTCTCGATGGTCTTCGCGCATGCGCCAATCATCCTGCCGGCCGTACTCGGAAAACCGTTCCCGTTCGCTCGTCCGCTCTACGTGCCGGTCGCGATACTCCATGCCTCCCTCGCCGTTCGCGTCGGCGCGGACCTGCTCGGTCTGCAGATCCTCCGGGAATGGGGCGGCCTGTTCAACGTCGTGGCGATCGTGCTGTTCGGCCTTCTCCTGCTGGCGAGCTACCTTCACGATTCCTCCCCGCTTCGCACGGCGTATCGGACGGACGCCTCCGGATTCTATCCGTAGGGTCCGCGGCGTGCACCCCTCGGGTGCGACCGGTCAGGGGATTGGACCCTAGGCGAGCCGGAGCCCGCTCAGGCGTAGCCGAACCGGCGCCTCGCTGCCTCGCTCATCTTCTCGGGTCCCCAGGGCGGCTCCCAGACGATACGGACCTCGGCGTCCCGAATCCCCGGGATCCCCACCGCGACCCGCTTCACCTCGCCCTCGAGCATCCCCGCCACTGGGCATCCCGGGCTGGTCACCGTCATCCGGACGAGGACTTTGTCCTTCGCCGGCCATTCGATCCCGTAGATGAGGCCGAGGTCGACGATGTTGATCGGAATCTCGGGGTCGTACACCCGGTGGAGCGCTTCCAGGAGCGGTGCCTCGCGAGGATCGACGGAACCCTGGATCCTCGAGGGTTCCGACGCCGCCCCTGTACGGTCCAGGGGTCGGAGGCGAGGCCCCTCGACCGAAAAGCTTCCCGGCGCGGAGGGGGAAGATGGGGGATGGTAGTCGATGGTCCCCCCATCCATATACGGACGGCTCTCCGGATCGAGTACCAGCCGAGCCGGTCCGAACTCGAGCACTTCCTCCCCGAACCGCGGCTGGACGAGGTACATCTGCACGGTCGGCGGTGTTCCGGGAAGGATGCGGAGGCGGACGACGGCCGGGGTCGGGTGCCGCGCGATCGCGCTCCCGATCGCCTCCTGAGCGGAGGGCGACACACGGAATGTCGGGGTCGGCTCGACGGTCGCCATCGCCGTATCCAAAGAGCAAACGTTCGCGGCTGCACTACAGTATGTCCCCGAAACCGTTCGGTGGGGGGCTTACCCTATTGTCGGAGCTAGTCGGGCATCCGAGATGGAAGGGTATGCGGCTTCTCGACGCAGGGCAGGGACGATACCACGCCGAAGCGGCGTCGGGCGACGGGACGGAAGTCATGGGTGGATGCGGTATGGGCTCCACCCGAGGTGAACCGGAGGTGGCGCATGGACCGGCCTCGACTGGCGACCCTCCTTCGGAGGCGGCCGCATCCGACCGGCCGGCGGAGCCCGCGTCGGCCCCGGAGCGTCCCCGGCTGCGTCGGTTGACCCTCGAGTCGAACACCGAGATCGCCCCGTCGATCTACGTTCTCACTTGGAAGCTCCCGGAGGAGGATCCAATCACCTTCGCCCCGGGTCAATACGTGACCTTCTACCTGAAGCGCGACGGACGATCGCTGACCCGATCGTACTCGATCTTCTCCTCGGCCCGTCGGCACGACCGCCTCTCGCTGCTGATCAAGAAGGTTCCCCAGGGCTTTGGGTCCCACTACCTCACGGCCCTCGATCCGCTGCGGACCCCAACGTTGTCGGTCTTGGCCCCGCTGGGCCGCTTCGTGCTGCACGATCCGGAGGGGCGCACGATGGTGCTCGTGGCCACCGGCGTCGGGGTCGCCCCGTTCCTTCCGATGCTCGAGCGCCTGCACGACAAGCATCCCGACACCCCGGTCTCGTTGTTCTGCGGCACGCGCTTCCGGGAGGAGTTCGTCGACCGCCCCTTCTTCGAACTCCTCGAAAGGGAGTGGCCGAACTTCCGCTTCGTCCCGGTCCTCTCGCGTCCCCCCGAGGACGGCTCCTGGAACGGCGCGGTCGGCCACGTGGAGGAGGCGCTGCGCGCGCATTTTCCCGACCTCTCGGGCGCGGACGTCTATCTCTGCGGAGCGAACCGCATGGTCAACGAGACGCAGGGCCTCGCGCTCGAACTCGGCGCGAAGAAGGATAGGATCTTCGTCGATCGCTGGGGCGAGCACGCCGATTAGCCGGCGGTCCCGTCCCCCGGACCCCGGAAGCATCACAGGCCCGTTCCTTCCACCGGCCGCACCGGCGCAAGGGGTACGGGTCTTCGGTCGTGAACGGACGACCATCGGTCCAATCCCCGGATCCTCCGC
Organism: Thermoplasmata archaeon; assembly: GCA_021823085.1. Classification (GTDB taxonomy): domain Archaea; phylum Thermoplasmatota; class Thermoplasmata; order Lutacidiplasmatales; family UBA184; genus Lutacidiplasma. Next base: position 18,074 of record JAKAPG010000005.1, read on the forward strand.
TCGGGCCGAGCGTTATGCCCCGGATGGCCACCAAGGGGTGTCCCCCGTAACGATGCAGGGCCCGTTCTCGCTGACGCCGACCTTCGCTTCCTTCTCGGCCATCGACCACCGCGACGATACCTCGCTTCACGAAGCGAACGGAAGGGCCTTCGCGGTCGACACCAAGAAGAAGCGATGGTGGCTGGCGGCGACGGAGAAGCCCATGGTCGATGAATTGCTGCCGGAACTGATCCTACCGATCGAGGAACGGGACCATTGCCCCGGCACGCCCGGGGCTCGTTATCAACCGGTCGAGTACGGGGACTACGAGTGCCCGCACTGCGCGCAGGTCGAGCCCATCGTTCACGAGTTGCTCCGGGAACTCGAGGGCGAGATCTGATTTGCGTTCCGTCAGCATCCGCAGCCGAAGATCCGCCCGCACGCCGTACGCGCAGCGGAGGTCGCTGAGGCCGCGGGCGAACAGGCGAAGTTCTGGCTGATGCACAATCGGCTGTTCCAGCACCAGGAGCAACTCTCCGAGAAACTCTACCAACGCCTCGCGCGGGAACTTCCTCTCGACATGCCGACCTTCGAGCGGGACCTCGCCTCCGGCGCTCCCGAGCGTCACGTCGCGGAGGACGGGGAGAGCGCCGAGGAGGACGGAGTGGGAGACACGCCCACGTTCTTCGTCAACGGTCGGATGCACGAGGGACCGTACGAGTTTCGACCACTCCTCGATGCACTGCGCGCCCACCGACCATGACGGATCGGGATCGCCGGAACGCTCCCGGAGCCGGGGCCACGAGCACCCGGAACCCCGGTGTTTCTCCCACCTCGACGGTCGGAACGTCCTCGGTACGGACGGAGTTGCCCGGGAAGACCGACGTCCCGCCCACGCATCCCGGTCCGTTCAGCACGTGGGCGACCTCGCGCCGGCCGAGACCGCACGACCTCTGAGGCGATCCCCCCTCCGTCCCCGTGAGCTTCGGATCGGTCGTCTCGAGACCCCGTGGGGATTGCGGTCCCACTACGTAGCGAATGCAGGCGCCGTTCTACAGCGGCTGCCGGTCCGGTGGATGTACGATTCGGAGTCAGGACTCCACCGATCAGAGAGAGGGAAGGTACGCGGCCCTCGAGTGGGTTTCATCGCCAGAGGATGTGGACTTCCGGCCGGAGCCTCGTATCTCAAGACTGCCGCGGAAGCGCCGGTTCACGAGGCGGGGCCGGACCTACGGCGCCCGTCGCGCGCGTCACCTCACTGCGTTGGGTAGAGCACGGGGCTCATAGCGCGGCGCAAGACGCGCGCCGCGGGAGAGATCCTGGGATCGGGGGTTCAAATCCTCCCTCCGACACGTCCATTCGGATTCGAACCCGAACCATTGACGAATTCTCGGAGAAGGAGCAGTTCTCGGCGGAGTTGTGTTACCATCTCTGGTGAAAATCCGCTGGCAGCGGCTCCGTCTGCGCTCCCCTTCACTGGAGACCATCGCATCTACAGGCCAACCGAGATGAACCGGCACGAGCGCCAGCGGTTCGGTTTCCGCCCCCGGAAGCGTGGGTCTCAAGGCCGGCCGTCTGCCCCCAAGGGTCAAGTTCACTTGTACGGACTTATGTTTAATCTAGTGAACATGCGATTCACGCACCTTCTCGACGACCTGTTCGGGAGCCCCATTCGACTCGGAGCTCTCCGTATCTTGGCGCGTTCGCCCACGGGAGGGTTTACCGGAAGGGAGCTCGCACGAATGTGCGGCCGCTCGCCGGCCCGATGATCTCGGCGCTCGGATCGCTCGAGGAAACGGGCGTAATCAACCGCCGGGTGGTGGACCGAGCCCATGTGTGGCGCCTGTCCACCGAGCATGTCCTCGCAAAGCGGCTTTCCGCCCTCTTTGAACTAGAGTCGGACTCGATGGAGGCGCTAAAGTCCGATCTCCGCGAAGCGGTGCGGGGCCTCCCGATCTGACGAGCCGTCTTGTTCGGTTCCATCGCGCGCGCGCAGGAGCGGCCAACCAGCGACATTGACTTCTTTGTCGAGGTGGACTCCGAAGCGGAGAAGACCCGTGTCGGAGGTGCCTTGAATGCGGCTGCCCCGAGACTTGCGCTGAGGTTCGGATATCGGATTTCTCCCTTGGTTCTTACCCGGGCGCAGATTCGCAAACCGTCAACCCCCTCCCTCATCGAAAGCATCCTGCGGGAGGGAGAGAGAATGGACCGGTGGCGCGGGGTGCCGGTCGTGTCGCTGCCGTCAACAGGTCGAAAGCGGCGGTCTATCTCCGGAGAGCTGCTCGCACTCTGCTGGCGATGATGGAGGAGGCCGAGTCCACGTCCAACGGCGACGGAGTCGCCGTCAACGGCATTCGGGCCGCGATCTCGTCTTGCGATGCCTTCACGGTAGCGAAACTTGGCCTTCGCTCCCGGGGGCAGAACCATCTGGAAGGGGTAAGTCTGATTTCCGGAATCCCTGCGGCCCCGGCGTCGACCCTGGCGACCCTGGTTCAGGGGGTGTTGGGCAAAAAAGCCGAAGTTGAGTATGGAGAACAAGAGGTCACGCTAGCGGCGGCCGCAAGGATCGCGCACTCCGTCCGGAACATCGGCACGTTGGTAACATCGATGCTCCGATAGGTGCTTGGCATCCACCGGTCTTCACCCAGGGGGAGGACCATGACCGAGCCCTCGCCGATCTCGTCCGATCCCCTCGTCCTGATAGATCCCTGTGCCCGAGAGCACGTAGTTCCTCGCCTTCTTCTCGTGATGCGACTGCAGCACGGGTTCGTTCGGACGCGGTCGACTCGGTGACCTGTTCGTACGGGAGCCGAAGCCCCCACTGCGGGTCGGGAAGAGCACGCGGCCGGTTACCCGTTCCGGCTGCATCCCGGAAGAGACCGTGCGGACGATGCGGGACGCTGTCGGGGGTGCCACCGCCGTTTTACCCAGAAACCGGTGGGGTCGCCGGCGGGCGGACCCCCGACTCGATCCGGATCCCCTCGCGGATCGCTCCCGAAACGGTGCAGTAGTCCTCGAAGATCGCTACGGCGTGGTCGAACCGCTCGCGATCCTCTTCGTGAAGCGGTTCGGTCTCTATCGCGACCTCGAGGCGCAGCACGCGTAGCCGCCCTTTGGCGTTCCTTCCTACCTCGGCGCGCACGGTGGTGCGCAACGGCTTCGCCGGGACGTGCGCGCGTGCCAGGCTGTTGTAGAGCGTGGAGCTTAGGCAGTGCCCCACGGCCGCCGCCAGTGCCTGGGTCGGGCTCGGGCCCCTGTCCCCACCGATTGGAGGAGGCTCGTCGACCATCACGGGCCCGTACGGATGCCCCGGATAATGGAGGGAGAACTCGTACTTGTCCACCTGCTCGAGCTCGGCTTCGAGGGGGAGGGGGGACACCGTGGCTTGCATGGGGCCGCGAAGGAGCGCCGTGAGATTAGTCTAGGGATACGATCCCATCGCAGTCATGCTCGAGCGAGGGGAGGGGGGCCTCGAGCACGGCGAACGCTCGCCGTCTCGATCCCCGGCCCAACCTACTGGGTCGATCGGGCGCGGCGATCGGCGTCTACCGCTTCCGGGCGGGAGCGACTATCCCGCCGACGGAGGCGAGGATCGCGTCGTTGAAACCCCCTCCCCCGCAGATGAAGCTGAGGAGCGGGCGAACCCGGATGATGGCTCTTGCGGTCTGGTCGGTCTCAGGGTGGCCCTTCCTTCGAAGTGCGAACACGAGGATCGGGATCCCCATCCGGAGCGCCACGGCCGCGAAGGCGATGGCGATGCCCAGGCAGGCCCGAGCCCCGACGAGAGACGGGCGGATGCGCGCGCCCCCGTGACCAGAATACCGACAGGCGCGAAGAGTGCTCTATAACAGAGTCGGGACTCCACCGATCAGAGGGAGGGAAGGTACGCGGCCCTCGAGTGGGTTTCATCGGTAGAGGATGGGGACGTCCGGCCGGAGCCTCGTATCTCAAAACCGTCAGGAAAGCACCGGTTCCCGAGGCGACGCCGAACCTACGTCGCCCGTCGCGCGCGTCACCTCACTGCGTTGCCTTCGTCGAGAGAGGTCCGGTAGACGCCGGTCTCCGTCCGAAAGTGCGGGTGAAGCGCGACGCGCCCGAATCCGAGGTCCTCGAGGGAGCGGCGCAGTCGGCCTCCCTTGGAGAACTCCTTGTAGACGAGCCACCCGCCGGGCCGCAGCACTCGACGGACCTCACGCACGGCCGCCGGCTGCCGCGCGAACTCCCCGTGGTGGGGCTCGACGTGATGGAGTGCCATGAGCGCGAACACGCAGTCGAACGCGCGGTCCTTGAAGGGGAGCTCCCGCGCGTCCGCCTGGCCGAGGGCGATCGGGGCCGGGATCGAGCCGAACCGGGCGGAAATGAACTCGCGGGCCGCCCGTACTTGATCCGGATCGAAGTCGGTCCCTACATACAACGCCGGACGAAGGCGTTCGCTCACGAGCGCGACGAGGCCGCCCCGGCCCATTCCGAGCTCCAGGACCCGCGCTTCGGTGGGGAGATTCAGGGAAGGCAACACTTCACGAAGCACGCGATCCGCGCGAGATATCGTCCGCAGGTTGACGAGCCGTCGGGCGAAACCGTTCATCCGCGCCACGGTAGCAGGGTGGGCTCCACCGGGATAAAAGAACCGGCACGAGAGCGGCGTTCCCGGCTCGCGGTAGGACATCATCGGGCCGACCGAGGACGCCGCGGGCTCCTTGGACGCGGAGTCGGCGCTCGGCGACGAGGAGGACGCGGATCTCTTGCCATCTGCTGTTATCTACTGCGTGACTCCTTGCGCCCGTTGGACGGTGGTGACCGTGAACAACCCCGATCGCGTTCCCTCCGCGGTGGCACCGGCGATCGAGGTACGTCTCGATGGGTGGCTCCGTCAGTTCGGCCCGAAGAGCCGGGAATCGGTTGACGCGGATTCGGTCGACCAGCTCATCGATACGCTCGAAGAGCGCTACCCGCGCCTCCGATTCAAGCTGCGCGACGAGACCGGTCATTTGCGCCGATACGTCCGCGTGTTCCTCGACGGCAAGGACGTCAGTACGTCGACCGGGGTGTCCACTCCGCTCTCCGGCGTTCGCGTCGTGGATATACTCCACTCGATTGCGGGAGGGTAGGGGCAACGATGTCCGTTCGCAACGACCGGATCCGGATCCTGCTCGGGACGCGCAAGGGAACGTACGTCGTCGAAGGGGACGCCCGACGGGCGAGATGGAAGGTCGCGCCGGTCGCCCACGAGGGGAGCGAGGTCTACCATGTCGTCGCCGATCCTCGCCACCCCGGTGACCTCTACGCCGCCGCCAACGACTCGTTCTGGGGACCGGCCCTGCATCGGTCGCGCGATTGGGGCCGCACCTGGAAGGAGATCGCGACCCCGCTGATGGGACTCCGCAAGCAGCGGCCGTCCCCGATGGACGGACCGCCCAGGAAGCCGAGACCTCTCATCAACCTCTGGCACGTCGAGCCCGGTCATCCGAGCGAGCCCGACACGATCTACCTGGGAGCCGACCCGCACCTATTGTTCCGGAGCCAGGACCTCGGATCGAGCTGGGAGCCCGTCGAGAGCATCAACGAGCACCCGGACCACAAGAACTGGAGTCCCGGTGCCGGTGGGGCGTGCCTCCACACGATCATCGTCGATCCCCGGGACCCGAAGCGCATCTACCTCGGCCTGTCCGCGGTCGGGACCTTCCGATCGGAGAACGGAGGGAGTAGCTGGGTACCCACGAACAAGGGGGTCCTCGCCCCGTTCCAGCCGGACAAGCACCCCGTGACCGGGCAGTGCGTCCACCACGTCGCGATCGATGCCGCCGACCCGGACACCTTCTATCGCCAGGACCACGGCGGGATGTACGTCTCTCACGATCGGATGGACCGCCGGACACGGATCGGTCGTCCGCTCGGCGACGATTTCGGTTTCGGGGTGGCGAGCCCGCCGAGCGCCCCCGGAAGGGCGTACTTCGTCCGGCTCGACGGTCACGCCCGGATCACGGGGGACGGGTACTTCCAGGTCCAGGAGTGGAACGACGCGCGCAAGAAGTGGCGGACGCTGGTCCGCCCGCACGCCTTTCCCGGAGATTTCGGGGTCCATCGCGAGGGGATCGCGACCGACGACCGCGATCCGGCCGGCATCTATATCGGATCCACCACGGGTCAGCTCTTCGTCAGTCCGGACGCGGGAAGGTCCTGGTGCCAGGTCCCGTTCGCCTTCCCTGGGATCCACTCGGTGAGCGTCGCGAACCCTCCCTCGCGCTAGCCGGGTTCGGCCGAGCTATATCACCCGTCCGGCTCGCCCCGTCGATGTCCGGTCCCCAGATCTCCCCCGCGACGCGCTCGAAGGTCGCCCGCTCGGTGCTCACGAAGAACCTCGGCCTGCGGCCCGGTGAAACCGTCATCGTGGAAGCGTGGACGCATACCCTTCCCTGGGCCGTCGCGTTCGCGCGCGAGGCACGCCGGATCGGCGCGTACCCGATCGTTCCGTACGAGGACGAGGAGTCGTACTGGGACGCGGTGGACGAGGGGGAGTTCAACGTACTCGGGGTCAAGGCCCGGCACGAATGGGCGGCCCTCGCCCGGACGAACGTCTACGTCCACTTCTGGGGACCCGGCGATCGGGCCCGGCTGGATTCGCTGCCCGACGCGCAGCGGGAGAAGCTGTTCGCGTTCAACAAGGACTGGTACGCGACGGCGAGAAAGGCCGGGCTGCGGGGGGCCCGGATGGAGTTGGGACGCCCGTTCCCAACGCTCGCCCGCAGCTACGGGGTGGATCTCGCGAAGTGGACCGGCCAACTCGTCCGGGCGACCCTCGTCGACCCGGCGCAGTTCGAGCGAAGGGCGGCCCCAATCGTCCGCGCGCTCACGCGAGGGCGCAAGGTCCGCATCCGGGACCCGAACGGGACCGATCTCACTCTCGCCCTCGCGCGCCGACGCGTGAACGTGGCGGCCGGGCGCCCCCGTGTCGAGGATAGGGCCCGGCCTTTCGATTTCCTCACCGGCCTTCCCTCCGGCGCGATCCGGGTCTCCCTGGACGAGTCCGTGGCCGACGGGACGTTCGTCGGGAACCGCAGCTGCTACTATGAGGCGATGCGAGCGACCGGCCCGGTCTTCCGCTTCCGGTCCGGGAGGCTCGTGAAGGCGGAGTTCGAGCGGGGCCAGGAGCGGTTCGATCGAGGGTATCGCACCGGGGGCAAGGGGCGCGACCGGCCCGGCTTCCTCTCAATCGGTCTCAACCCGGAGCTCAAGGACACCCCGCAGGTCGAGGACCTCGAGCGAGGGGCGGTGATGGTGTCGGTGGGCGGCAACGGCTTCCAGGGCGGGAAGAACCGCTCTTCGTTCTTTGGCTGGGCGATCAACGCGGGTGCGACCGTTGAGGTCGACGGGCGACCGGTGCCGCTTTAGGACGGCCGCTCGATCCCGGGACGGGAGGGCCCGACGGGAGACCGGCCCCGCCGTCCGGAGTCGGAGATCACCGAGATCCCGCGGGTACTCAGCCCTCGTCGAGCCGCTCTGAGCCTCGGGCGAGCGCCTCGGGACGGGGGCCGGGCTTCCGAGCCCGACCCTCCATCGAGGGTCCCGGTTTCGTCGGCGTCCTCACTCAGGTTGGGAAGTCTCGATCGGGTCACCGACGCTCAGTGGTTGATGCGTCTGCCTGGGCGCACCGAGACCCTTGTCCCATCGAGGGATCGTCCGGCCCGGTTCGCGACACGCGCTCCCCATACGTGAGGCAAGTCCGCGAAGGTCATGGGCTCCGCGCCGCGGGGCGGCGAGCGCGCGCACGATCCGCGGGCCTCTCGCCAGCCGCAAGGAACTCGAAGAGCCGGACCGAGAGGTCGAACGGACGCGGAGGCACGACGAGTCGATTCGCTCCCGCAGCCATCGTGCTACCGGGGACCGGGACGAACCGGATCTCTTCGAAGCCCGCCGCCCGGAACCACGTGCGGATCGTCGTGGTGAGGTCGGGCTGGAACCTGCCTCGGGTCCATGCGACGAAGGCCCCCGGGGCCGCAAGCTCGGGGAGATTGGCAATCGTGTTGCGGATG
>JAKAPG010000109.1 GCA_021823085.1 Thermoplasmata archaeon
ATCTCCCTCAAGGCGTTGCGCCAGCGCATGCTCCTGACCCGCCAAGCGAGCCTCGATCGACTCGCTCGGATCGCCGACTGTGACCGGGAGAGGCTGCACGCCTACCGCCAGGAGGTCCAGGCCGAGGGAATCGCGGATCGGCTCCTTGCGCGGGGAGCCGGCCTCGCGTTCGTCCGAGAGCTGCCGCAGGGACCGTTGTTCTACCTCCTCGTTCGAGCGCTCCGACCCGCGCGGGTCGTGGAAACCGGGGTCCGGCCCGGGTACTCGACGACATGGATGCTGGCCGCGATGGAAGCGAACCGGTTCGGAGAGCTCACCTCCCTCGGGCCCGGAACCGCCGCAGGGCGTGCGCGGGGCGTTGACGACGTCGGTGTGGGTCAGTTTGTCCCCCCCTCGCTTCGGGGCCGTTGGACGCTCGTCCTCGGGAACACCGAGGAACGGTTCCGATCGATCCTCTCGAGCACCCCCGAGATCGACTTGTTCTTCTACGACAACGGGCCGGATGCGACCCGCGCCCGCTTCGAGATCAAGGCCGCTTGGGAAGCCCTGAGCGAGCGCGGCGTCCTCCTCGCGCATCACGTCGACGCGAACGGCGCGTGGAAGGATTTCTGCGCCCTGCAGGGCCTCCCACCGCAGATCCTTGATCCGGGCCCCCCACCGTTGGGCGCGCTGTCGATGCGCCGCGGCACCACCTAGACCGCGAGCTCAGCGCTCGAGCTCCTCGACGAGATGCTGGGCCGCCGGAAGGATGAGCTTCTCGGTGGCCGTCCTCACGGCACGCTCCGAACCGGGGAGCGCGAAGACCGGCTTACCGTGGATGACGTAGAGCGACGCGCGGCTCATCAGGGCGAGCGCGCCGACCTCTGCGAAGCTCAGATTGCGGTACAGCTCGCCGAAGCCCTCGAGCCTCTGGCCCCCCATCGCGTCCAACGCGTTGACCGTGCGGTCGCGCGAGCTCACGCCGGTCCCCCCAACGGTGATCACCGCTTCGATCTCGGGGTCGGCGAGCCACGGATCGAGCGTATCGCGGACGTCCGCGACGGAGTTCGCGACGAGCTTGTACTGGACGGTCCGGTGACCGGCGGCCTTGACGAGGTCGCACGCGAGGTGGCCGGAGGGGTCGTCCTCTTCGGTATGGGTGTCCGACACGGAGAGGATCCCGAAGTGGAGGGAGCGGTCCCCGTCGAGGTGATGCCGCGATCCGCCGGTGGGTTCGGTCTCGGGGGTCATGATCGGTCGGTCCTTCCCTTGTGCTTCACCGCGATGCGGACCGGCCCGAGGGCCGTCGCGGGGTAGAGCCCGCGCGCATCCTTCTCCAAGTACTTGACCATGTCCCACACGGTCAGCAGAGCGACCGTAGCGCCGACGAGCGCCTCCATCTCGACCCCCGTCGGTCCCACCGATTCGGCCTCGGCGGTCACGGTCACCCCCCGCGCCCGTATCGCGATCGCGATCTGGCTCCCCGTAAGGGGCACGATGTGAGCGTGGGGAATGAGCTCGGACGTCCGCTTCATGGCGAGCAGTCCCGCGACCTCGGCGGCCCCGAGAGCGTCCCCTTTCTGGACGCGGCGCGCCCGCAGCGCGCGCACGGTGGCCGGGCGCAGGCGAAGCTGTCCCCGGACCACCGCCCGGCGAAGAACATGTGGCTTCTCGGCGACACGACGCTGTCGAGCGGCCATCGTCAGCGGGCCGTCCCCGGGTCCCGGCTCAAGTGCGCGAGAACCGCCTCGAGCTGGATGCGGTCGTTCGCGCCCTGTGCGATGCGGAACTCCGCCTCCGCGAGGTGTTCGACGAGATCGACCTTTCCCGGCGGTGGGACGAGGGAATCCGGAATGTCCGCGATGTAGCTGTGGATGGCGCGCACCACATCCTCCCCGCTGACGCCGCGGTCGGTGAACAGGCGGAGGAGCAGCGTGCGCGCACCGAAGAAGTCTCCTTTGGCCGCGGTCGCGACGAGCGTTTGGATCTCGCTCTTCAGGGGCACGGCGGCGTGGGCCTCGACCGCCGCTTCGGTAACGTGGTCGGTGTCGATCGCGGAGAGTTGGAGGAGGTTCACGCCTCGGCGCATGTCGCCGGCAGCCGCAGCGACCAGCGCGTCCCGCGCGGCGGGATCGAGGGTCTTCTTCTCGGATTTCGCGATCCGATCGAGGAGGGTCCGGATGGCCTCGGGGGAGTAGGGGCGGAAGCGGAAGAGGGCGCACCGCGACTGGATCGGGTCGATGATCCGAGAGGAATAGTTGCACGAGAGGATGAACCGACAGCTGGCCGAGTAGCGCTCCATCAGGCGTCGCAGCGAGGCCTGGGCCTCGGCGGTCAGGTTGTCCGCCTCGTCCAGGAAGAGGAGCTTGAACCCGACGTCCCCGAGGGGCGCCGTGCGGGCGTATTCCTTGATCTTGGTCCGGACGGTGTCGATGCCGCGCTCGTCCGAGGCGTTCAGCTCGAGGAAGCTCTCCCTCCAGCCCTCGTGATAGAGATCTCTCGCGAGCGCCAGCGCCGCTGTGGTCTTGCCGGTGCCCGGGGGTCCGGCGAACAGCAAGTGCGGCATCGACCGTTTCTCGGCGTAGGCACGCAGCAGAGGGACGATGCTGTCCTGCCCCACCATCTCCGCGAGGCCGTGCGGACGGTACTTCTCGACCCAGACCGAGCCGGCCGCGCGCTCGCCCATCATCGTCCGCGGTGCGAGGGCGGCGACCCATTAAGGATTCGCCGTCGGCCCTTCCACGTACTCGCGCTCGTCGGCGAGGTGCCGACGCACCGATTCCGTCACGAGCCGACCGAACTGGCCCAGCGCCTGCCGGTTTCCCCCGTGATCCTCCCGCGCGACCACGCCAAGGAACCAGCGCAGCTGCTCGAACGATTGGGAGAACCAGCGATGGTCCGCGCGAAGGACGAGCCCGAGCCGATCCGTCGGACCGCGGACGGGGGGGAGCGCGGTGCGTTCCGCGTGCTCTCGGACCGCGGTCTCGAAGCGGTCGGCCGCCGCCCGCACCCGGTCGAGCGGATAGGGCTCGGAGATCACGAGCCCGTAGCTGATCCGCTCGTACCAGTTCACGAGGTCCGTGAGCTCCGTCGGAGGGCGGTCCCAATCGATGCTCGCTCGATCCGGGTACCCCGGCACTCCCGTCTCGGCCCTCGGGGAACCGGCCCGCATCGCTAACCCGGTCGCCATCGTGCCATTATAACGGCTCTCGGGCTCCCCGGTCCGCGAAGGGCCATGTTCGAGCGGCTGGGAGTCATCCAGTTCCGGGGGACGATCCGCGAGCGGTCGGTGGAGCCGTACGTTCGCATGCTGCGCGCGCTTCGGGACCGTCCTACCGTCAAAGGGGTCCTCCTCGATATCGCGAGCGGGGGTGGCGAGTCGATCGCCTCGATGGACTTCTACCTCGCGGTCAAGCGGCTCGACAGCGTGAAGCCGGTGGTCGCAAGCATCGGCTCGATGGGAGCCTCCGGCGCATACATGGCGGCCTTGGGCGCCCGGAAGATCTACGCCTACCCCGAGTCGGCGGTCGGATCGATCGGCGTGATCATGCCGCATCTCGCGGTCCAGGACCTGTTGCGTCGCCTCGGCGTCTCCGTCGAGCTCCTGCACGAAGGGCGGCACAAGGATGCGTTCCAGGGAATCCGTCCTCTCGAGGAGGAGGAACGGGCGAAGCTCCGGGCCGTCATCCACGAGGACTACGAGCTCTTCGTCAACCTCGTTGCGCAAGCCCGGAAGAAGCCGGTGGACGAGATCCGGGGCCTCGCGACCGGCGAGTTCTGGACCGGGAACCGCGCGCGCGAGCTGGGCCTCATCGACGAGCTCGGCGACCGCGAGCTGGCGCTGGAAGCGCTCGCCCAGATGACGGGAGTGCCCGCCCATCGCGCGGTCCGTTTCTCCCCGCCCCAGCCGTTCCTGCAGCGGATGCTGTCGGGAAGCATGGACACGGTCGGTCCGGGGTTCCTCGGCCGGCTAAGGGAGAGCATCGAGGACTCGGTCCTCGATCCGTTCGGTTGGCACCGGTAGGCCCCCGCCGCCGGGGCGTCGGATATATAGCCCTCTTCGGGTAGGAGCTGGCGATGTCGAGCGGCAAGCAGCGTGGCTTCTCCAGCGCTGCGGGTCTCATCCAGTACTACGACATGGAGGAGACCCAAGCGGTCAAGATCCACCCGTGGATCATCATCGGGGTGGGTTTCGCGCTCGCCGTTCTGGTCGAGGTGCTGAACTGGCGCCTGCCCTCGTAGGGATATCTTCGCCGCCGTCGCATCCGCAATCGCCCTGCGGAAACCGGGATTGGGGAGACGACCGTGGAGGAGGCCCGCGAGAGGGACGGACCCACCCTCGTTCTCTTCGACTTGGACGACACGCTCTTCGATGACCGGTACGCCCGCCTGGCCGCGCTCCGGGAGCTGCGGCGCATCGAACCCGCCCTCGCGCGACGCCCGCTGTCCCTCCTCAGCCGGGAGTCCGGGCGTCTTTTGGATGCGGGATGCCCGGACGTCCTCTTTGGCGGAGTGCGTGCCGAGGAGGCCCGAGCGCTCCGATTCGAGCGGCTCGCGATGTTCTGCGGAGAGGAGATGACCGCGCCAAGAGCCCCGGAGCTGGCCGCGCAGTACCGAGCGACCCACGAGCAGAACCGACGTGCCGTCCCCGGAGCTCGACGGCTTCTCGAGAAGTTGCGGGTCACGGCGCGCATTGGGATCGGCACGAATTGGATCGGCGCGGAGCAAGTGGAGAAGCTTCGGGCGATCGGTCTCAACGACGTGGTCGACTTCCTGGTCGCGCCCGATACGACCCACGCCGCGAAGCCGGACCCCCGGATTTTCCGCCACGCGCTTCGGGTGGGGCAGCAGAGCCCTCCCGAGCGGGCGGTGATGGTCGGCGATTCGCTCGAAAACGATGTGCGAGGGGCCCGCGCGAGCGGGATCCGCGCCGTCTGGCTCAACCGATGGCGGCTGAGCGCCCCGCCCGGCGAGTCGGTCGCCCAGACCTCCTCGTTCGTTCCTACGCCCCGCGCGCACGATCGAATCGTTCGGGGATCTCAGCTTACGACCGGCAGTACCCCGGCCCTTGCGTCGGACGGCGCGAACCCCTCGAGGTAGCGACCTTCCCGACGCGCTCCAAGGAGGTAGACCTTCGACTCGGGCGACTCGTCCAGAACGTGGTATCCGGTCCGGCGCGCGAGAGCCCGAGCGAACCCTCCGATCTCCTCGTGGGTCGGAACGTGGTCGGTCCCGAGACGCTGGCGGGACTTACCCATGTAGACGTAGCCCTTCGGCTCGATGAAGTCCGGGCGGGCGATGAGGTCCATCGCCGCGTAGTCCTCCGGCCACCCCAGGTTCCAACCCTTGACGAGCGTGTGACGCACGACGCGACGCGTCGGCAGGTCGCGGAGGATCCGAAGGGATTCCTGGAGGCGCTGCCAGGCATCCGGGAGGGCGGGGAGCGTGAGCCGGCGAAAGATCTCGGAGTTGGGAGCGGTCACCGAGACGTAGAGCTGGGTCGGGAGCGGGTCCAGATGGCGGAGCGCATCCGGGTTCGTTCCGTTCGTGACCAGGAACGTCGTGATCCCGCGTTCGTGGCACAACTCGAGGAACCGGTTCATCTTCGGGTACAGGGTCGGCTCGCCCGTCAGGCTGATCGCGATGTGCCGGGGAGTCTGGGACTCGTTCCAACGATCGAGCGAGACGTTCCCGTCGCCCTTGAACCCCGAGAGGATCCGTCTCTGCGCCTCGATCGACCGGTCCAGCAACCCCTCCGGGTCGTCGTACTCGGCCATCATCTCGTCGTTCTCCCAGCCCTGGTTGCGCCAGCAAAAGCGGCAGTGAAGGTTGCAGG
>JAKAPG010000110.1 GCA_021823085.1 Thermoplasmata archaeon
GACCTGGTCCAGCTGAAGAACCTGTACGGCCATGCCTCTATGGACCAGACCGTCCACTACATCGGCCTCGACGAGGATCGCATGCGGGAAGGTCTCGATCGGCTCGCGCGGTTGATCGACCCGTTCCTGAAGAGTGGGCGCGGAATGCGGGGAAGCGCTCCCCGGTAGCCGACACACGGTACCTTGAGATTACGAGCGACCGGCGCCGGCCGCCGCCCCTCGCGCCGAACCGAGCCGTTGCTCAAGGCGGTACCATTCTCGACGAGCCCTTCGAAGGTGGTTGGCCGCACGAGCCATGTCGGCGACAAGGCCGACCGCCCCCGGCCCAAAGTCGAGTAGCGAGGTGGGGGGGGCACCGGCCAAGGTAACCTCGTTCTGGTATTCGTGACAGAGAGCCTTCAGCTCCCACCCGACTGCAGTCGTCGATTCGGAGAGGGTACCGAGATGACCGTGGAGGACCTGGCGCGTCCCGGAGGCGTCGGTGGTCTCGGACTCGGCGAGCCGGTCCATCAGGGTTACGATCTCTTGCGCCCCCAGGATCGCTTCGTGAACGACCGTGTGGGCCTGCCGTAGGTGCGTCTCAGGGTCGCTGGGCGAGAGCGAGGCCGGGGGTTCGGGCGGTACCAGGGCCAGAAAACTCTCCTCGCCGGTGAGCAGCACGGGCTGCGCCATCCGGAACGCCCGCGCGTACGCACTGGCCAATTGAGCCGTCGAGGCGTCGAACTCGGAATCGGTCCCCGGAGCCGTCCAACTCTCCTCGAGCGCCTTCACCGCCGAACCTAGGCGTATCAGGTTCTCTCCGAAGTTCTCAAGGCCTTCCGGCCAAGATCTCGCGGGTGGGGTGGGCACTTCCCGGATCCTCCTCTGCTCACTGAGTAGGGGCCTGCCAAGTTTTTGAACCTTCCCCCCCGCTCCTGGGGGGCGGCTCGCCCTCCCGTTCCCGCTCCTCCACGAACCACCCCCCCACGGCTACCCGGATCGGCCCTGCCGCCATGGAACCCACGACACGGGAGAGGTTCGTCTCGAGCCGCACGTTTAAAGGTAGGTACGAGCCGCTCGAGTACCAGAACCATGCGGGGTTTCTGGCAATCGCCGCCGCGGCTGGCGCAGGTCTCGCCGGCCCCGTCCTCCCCCGCTACTCAGGTCCCTGCCTCCGCCCCGGATTCCAGCCTGGTCATCGACCGGGCCATTCGAAGTTGTGGCCGGTGTGGCCGCGAACTGAGCGTGGCGGAGCGGATGTTCTACTTCATCGAAGCGACGGAAATCGAACCCCTGTGCCGCTCGTGTATTGGCCAGGAGGCGACCCCACTCCAGGTCCCCCGAGGCGCCCCTGCGCTGCTCCTGCCTTCCCCCGTGACCCGCCCTCTCGCCGAGCCGAACCCCGCTCCGCCGCCGGACGTATTCGAGGGGGTCCTCCTGGACGCGATCCGCTTCTTCCTTAGCGAGGAGCTCCGGCGGTCGGGGCTCAGCCTCGCGCGAATGCCCCCCGACGAAGCCCGCGTACGGGCCGCACGGGACCTTCACAATGAGACCGAATGGCTGCTGCAGATCGATCGAATCCGGGAAGCGGTCGAAAGCCTTCGCGACCTGCGGACGATCGTCCACAGCTTGGAGTCCTCGGGGGCGGGAGGCGACGGGACCGCCCTGGGGGCCTCGGAAGATCCCACGATCGAGGAGCTCTACGACCGCGTCCTGCGGCGTGCCAGCGTGCTCTCGGCGCGACTGAGGGCCGACGTAGACGCCAACTTGGACTCTCTCGGCTTGCTCGACCGAACCGAGCCCGCTACCGGCCCGCTGGCGGGGGGCGAGATTCCCCCCGACTCTGAGACAACCGAGCAGCTCCCCGAGGTTCCTGCGCGGGTGACGGGGCAAGTTTCCCGGACCTAGCGCGGGAAATCCGCCTCAGTCGCTCCGACGGGGAAGGGCCCTCGGGTCACGGCCGGCTTTCCCGCAGTAGGTTCCGATCGACCTCGTCGAGGTTCCTGCGCCCCGAGATCGCCAGTGCGGTCGCGAGCTCTTCCGAGAGTAGCCGGAGGTAGCGACGAACCCCGGCGGCGCCGTCCGCAGCCAGCGCCCACAGGAACGGGCGACCGATACCGACCGCGTGGGCTCCGAGAGCCAGGGCGATCAGAACGTCGCTGGCCCGGCGAACCCCTCCGTCCAGATAGACCTCGAGCGTCTCGGGCACGGCCTTTCGGATCTCGGGAAGCACGGAGAGCGGCGAGACCGACCGGTCCAGCTGCCGGCCCCCGTGGTTCGACAGGAGGAGGCCCGCGGCCCCCTCTCGGGCGGCCCGCTGCGCGTCCTCGACCGAGAGGATCCCCTTCACGATCACCGGTAGCCGAGTGATGGAGCGGATCGCGCCGAGGATCTCCCATGAGACCCCCGCCTCCGAGCGGAGGCGAAACACCGGGCCTTGCGCTAGGGGAACGCGCGGGGGCGGAACCACATCTCGGCCGTTCCCGAGAGGGACCGACGCGTCGATCGCGAATCCTCCGCGCGCCTGTCGGTCGCGGACTCCCAGCACCGGGACATCCGCGGTCAGGACGATCGCGTCGAACCCGGCCCGCTCGGCCCGTTCGATGAGCGACCGAGAGACCTCGAAGTCCGGCTGAAGATAGAGCTGGAACCATCGCGGTGCGCCGCCGGAGGCCTTCGCGATGTCCTCAAGCGAACAGGAGGAAAGCGTGCTGTAGGTCGCGAGGACATTCTCGGGACCTACGGCCCGGGCGAGGGCGAGTTCGCCGTCCGGGTGGACCTGGCCCTGGTACGCCATCGGCGCTACGAAGAACGGGACGGCGACCTGTCGACCCAGGAGCTCGGTTCGCAGGTCGATCTCTCGGACGTCTACGAGTACCCGCGGGGAAAGGCTCCACTGGTCGAACGCCGCGGCATTCTCGCGCAGGGTGTGCTCCTCTCCGGCCCCGCCCTGGATGTAGGCCCAGATCGCGTCGGTTACGTGCCGAGCCCCCTCGCCTTCGAGCTCGGCGAGGGTCCATGTCGGCTCCGAGGCGAACTCGGTCATACGAGGGCCCAAGGCGTTCCGGGTCAAGTCCCTGCGGGCGGAGTCAGCCCGTCGCTCGCCGATTAGCGGAGGTGCCTGGGGAGGCGATGCTGCCGCCTCCGGGAGGGGCGGGATCGGTACGGGCCGGCGGCTCACCCCTGACGCCAGAACTCGAGCGAGTCGGCCACGGTCCGCTCGAGGGGGAAGTGGGCCTCAAAGCCCAGCGCCCGCAGCCGAGAGATATCGGCCGTGTTGTCGGGTTCATCCGTCGGGCGGAACAGCTCCGGATCCGGATGGATCTCGATCGGCACCCGGGAGATGCGGACCAGCTCGTTCGCGATCCAGCGGATCGAGAAGCTGCGCCCGGCTCCGATGTTCACCGCGTGGATTGGGTCACCCCGCTCAAACACGAGCCACAGGGCCCGGACCACGTCGCGGATATCGGAGATGTCCCGGGAGGTATCCAGATTGCCCACACGGAGGACCCCCGGCCGGCCTTCGCGCTCCATGGAAGCGATCTGTCGGGCGAAGTCGTTCAGGGCGTCCCCGGTCTTTCCCGGGCCGGTCGTGCCAAAGAGCCGCGCGCGGAGAACGCGCAGTCCGAAATTGAGGGAGTACTGGAGCGAAAGCATGTCCTGCGTGGCTTTCGACACGCCGTACGGGTTGGTCGGGTTGAGGGGGAAATCCTCCTGGATCGGTAACGAGGGCGGCACGCCGTAGGCGGATCCTGAGGCGGAAAGCAGGACGCCCTCGCGCGGGGGCGTCTCCCGCAGCGCCTCGTAGAGCGCAATGGTCCCCAGCACGTTGGTCTGGAAGGTGTCGATCGGGTCCTTCCAGGCCTTCTTGGCGTACGCCTGGGCGGCCAGGTGGAAGACCGCGTCCGGGTGGTACTCGGAGACTAACCGACGAACGGCGTCCCGGTCCTGCATGTCGAGCCGGGTCCATTTCACCCCGTCCTTGGGGGGACCGCGCAGCTCGAGCTCTTGCGTCGAGAGGCAGGTGCCCAGGACCTCGTGGCCCTGCTCCCGGGCATACGCCGAAAGGTGACGACCGATGAATCCCGAGGCTCCCGTGATCAGAATCCGCATCTTTGCCTCCTACCCGCCCGCGGACCCATCACGACCCCGCGCGCGAGCGTCTCCGCGTCATGGTTTCGTCCTAATAGGAGTACGCCCGAACGTTCGACCGCCCGGTGTGGCGGCGCTACTTGGAGCGGCCACTTCACGGTCCCGCAGGGGCCTTCACTCTCTCCCCAAGGGTCGATCGTTGGCGCGTCACCGAGCGGAGCCTTCGGGCCAGCAGGAGTTCGACCAGAAAGAGCCGAATGAAGTCGGTCCCCTGGGTCAGTTTGCTTTTTCCTTCGGGTCGGGGCTCGAACCGGAACCCGACCTCGGTCCGTCGAGCGTGCTCCGTCATCGCCAGCACGAACAAGAGCAGCTTGTACCCGCGGTAGAGCGGGTTCAGAGAGATCCAGGCCGTCGCTCGGAAGGCAAAGTACCCTGAGATCGGATCGGCAATTCCGCGCGCGGGAGGCAGGACGAGCTTCGCCGCGACCTCAGCGCCGCGAGAGAGGAGGATCCGGGAGAAGGTCCTCGGTCCGGGGTCACCGCCGGACGCATACCGGCTGGCGACGGCCAGGCAGGCGCCCGAGTCGAGCTCCCGGAGGAGGGCCGGGATCACAGAAGGCGGATGCTGAAGGTCGGCGTCCATGATCACGATGTACGCTCCCCTAGCTTCAGCGATCCCTTGGCACTGGGCTCGCAGCGTAGTCTGCTTGCCGTCATGGAAGAGGGGCCGGAGGCGGGGGTCCCGAGCGGCCTCCGCTTGGACGTACTCCCGCGTCCCATCCGTGCTTCCGTCGTCCACGATCAGGACCTCGAACGGAGCGGTGACGCAGTTTCGGATGCCGTCCACGACGATCGGCAGGTTGGCGCGCTCGTTGAGCGTCGCCAAGATGATCGAAACACGGGGCAGAGAGCCGGAGTCCTGCAGGCCCGCGATCATCGGCGTGGCCGGTTCCCGATTCGCGGGGGCTGCCATCGGACCGGCGGGGCCACCCGGGTATCTCTCATAACCGTATCCGACCGGTGAAACGGAAGCGGCCCCACGGCTCACGCGGTGGTCTTCGGAACCATCGACGGTGCGTACCGGGGCAGCCGATACAGATGCGCCCCTTCCCCGATCGCCCAAAGGAGGATGGGGGCTACGATCAAGCGTTCCATCCCGCCCGGCCCGATTCCGAGATAGAACATCGAGCCGACGTACCCGCCGACCGTGAAGAGGACCAAGGCGACGAGGGTGACCAGTCCGCAGATCCGGGCGAACGGCCGAGCTGCCCCCCACCGCGGGTGGTCGACCATCGCATACGAGAGGATGAGGATCCCGAGCCCTCCGCCCAGGAACGCAATGAGCGAGACGATGGTGTGCATCTGGCCCCCGAGAACGGGCGTCGTCTCGGGGAATACCCCCACCCCGATCGCGCCGATCCCTGCGATCACCAGGAAGCCGAGACCGATCCCTCGGCTGGGCCGATCTTCGAACGCCGACCACACGAGCAGGGCACCGAAGATCGCACAGATGCCGAGGACGATGACGGAGGCATCGAACACGGCCCACCACGGTGAGTTCGCCCCGCCGAGGTCGCTGATGTAGTTCTGCGTGAGGCTGTACCCCGCATACTGCGTTTGCGCGAGGATCATCCCGGCAATGAACTCAAGGCCGCCGAAGATCAGGATCAATGAGCCAGACCGAACGGTCCGGTGCACGATCGGCCCCGCCTCTTCTCGCATGCCT
>JAKAPG010000006.1 GCA_021823085.1 Thermoplasmata archaeon
CCGATCTCCCGACGGGAGAACTCCGCCCGGGTCTCGGCGGGGCTCAACTCGAATCGTCCCGTCGGATGGGGGAGGGGGCGGAGGAGGTCGACGGGTCCGGCCAGCGCTGTCTCACCGAGGGACGAGAGGTCGGCCACGTTGGGGTGAGCGGGGTCCAGGGTACCGTAGGTCCCTTGGGCGAGGCGGGAACGGTCGTAGTGGAACTTTTCCTCAAGGTGAAGAACCGCGAACGGCTCCCCCTGAAGGTCGGTCAGCAGCGCCTCATCCCCCGTCCGGAGGCGGGCCACGACGCGCTCGTTCGCGGCCCCGGAGGGCGTCAGGAGGATGGGGATCGTCCAGGGAAGGCCGTTCGGCAGCCGCCCGCGGGCGAGCACCGAATCGAGATCCGCCGATCCTTGGAAACCTTCGAGGGGGCTGTAGGCCCCGATCCCGATCTTCTCGGCGTCGTATATCTGGTCGACGAACGGCGCGATCCGGGGCAGATCGTGCTGCTCGGACAACCGACGATCGCGCTCGCTCGGGGAGACGACCCGGTCCACAAGACGCCCTCCGTGCGGCACAGGGATCATGGTAGTTCCTGCACCCTGTCCAAGCATCGGGAGCTAAAGTAAAGCACGTCCCGACTGCGTGCGGAGATTCCCCCTCGGCGTCTCGGTCGTGAGGGCCCGACGGGCCCCCGCGCTCGCGCCCTGGGAGGTCCCTCTCGTGGAGAGCCTCCGAGCAGAAGTCATATCCTCCGGCCGAACATGACATGCGCTGACTCATGCCACCCGCCTCGGAGGCCCCGGACCCCATGGACCCGGCGTCGTTCGACCGGGCGATGAACGAGAAGGTGTTGCGCTACGGGTCCCGCGACGACCGGGTCTGCCCTCAATGCGGGAAGATCGGCTATCGTCGAGTCGCGGATTCGGAGATGGTCGCCCTCTTCGCGTGCCGCCATTGCGGCCACCAAGAGCAGGTGCTCCACGAAGCGACGGCCGATGCCCCTCCCCCGTTCCGAGAGTATCGAGAGGGACGCGGGTTTCGGGCGGCGGCCGAGGAGTCCGATGCTCGTGAAATCGACGACGGAGGCTCGTGACCGGTCGTCGCCCGTCGTCCGGGTCCTCTCGGGGGCGTCCCGGGGCCGGTCCGTCTCCGCTCGTTCGACGCGGTCGTCATCGAGGCTCGGCCAGCCCCCTCGATCCCTTGGACGTGGCCATCCTCACCGCGCTTCAGCACGACGGTCGGGCCTCGCTTCGAAGCGTCGCACGGGCCGTCGGAGCGAGCGTGACCACCGTGAGCAGCCGCGTCCGTAATCTCGAGCGGATGGGCATCCTCCAGGGATTCGTTCCTCTGCTGAGCGTGCAGCGGCTCGCTGCGGTGGGACGATCCCCCAACTGCGCCGTGATCTACCTGCTCCCCCGCAGCACCCGCCCCGGAGCCGCGGAGCGGTTGGCTCGCGAGGTCGCCCGTCTGCCCAACATCTGCTACCTGTTCCAGCTGGTCGACTCGAACGAGCTCATGGCGCTCGCCTCCTCGCACTCGGCCGAAGAGACCCGTCGGACCATCGAGGCGTTCTCTCGAGTGCCGGGGATCCGAAGCGTTCGCTCCGTCCCGATCCTTCAGGTGCACAAGGAGCGCCCGGTCCACCCCGTGGGGATGCCCGGGGTCGAGCTTGCGTCGGCCGAGGAATCGTCCCCCCCGCGGTCCTGAGGGCCAGCCGGTACGGTCCTGCGCGGCAAGCTTTATCACGGCACGGACGTTCTCATGGGTGGACGATTGTCCAGCAGCGTTCCATGAGCGTGGTCGCCCACCTTCCGCGACGTGCCCAGAGCTTGACGGAGGAGGAAGCCGAATCTCCGCCCGCCATGGAGCTCACCGGGCGCCACCGCATGTCCGAAGATGAGCGGACCGTGGCGGCCACCATCTTCGACGAGTTCCACGCCGATCCCCGATACCGCGAGTTCGTCTTGGGCTGCCTCAACTGCGGCGAGTGTACCACGGGGTGCCCCGCTGCCCGTTTCTATGATTTCTCTCCTCGGGAGATGCTGCAGATCGCGGCCACCGGCGACGCGACCACGCTCTGGGATGCCCTGCAGGAGAAGATCTGGGCCTGCTGCCAGTGCTACACCTGCAACATGCGTTGCCGTTTCGGAAACGACATCGCGGGCATCATCAGCGTCATGCGCGAGCTTTCGGTGATCCACGGACTCGAGTCCACGCGACGCACGCTCGCGCCGTTCGGACGCTCGCTGACGCTCCTCATGACGGTGGGAACCCAGGTCTCTTCCGACATGATCCAGCCCGATTTCTTCCGGGACTGGGGACCGTTCGCGACCGGTTCGGACCAGGTGTGGCAGGTGACTCCGGAGGTGATGCGGAAGGCGATCCCCCTGGATGTGCTGCAAACGACCCGCTCTTCCTGGGAGGTCTCGGTCCAGACGTCACTGGAGCTGTTCCGCATCTACGAGGAGACCGGAGTGCTCGACATGCTGCGGGGCCTCGATCCCGATCTCACCGAGATGCTGGTCGATATCGTCGAAGAACGCCGCGAGGAGTTTGCCGAAGCTCGGGAGCGGTTCTCGAGCGAGCTCGCCGGCCAGCGCGGCCCCGTCGCGACGTTTACGGGGTGAGGACCGAAGCGATGCTGAGCGCGAGCGAGATCCGTAAGGTGGTCGAAGAGCGTACGCTCCACCAGAAGGGGACCGGGAAGAAGGTCGTCGACGTTCGAGAGGAGATGGAACGGCTCGAAGACCGCGGGGAGATCCTCGTCCACCACATCCGTCCGGAGAACCGACCCGTCGCCACCACCACGTTGTTCGGCTGGACGAAGCAGATCCCGACCGACCGCCTCTGGCATCACAAGTCGTGCGGTCAGTGCGGGAACATCCCAGGCTATCCCTCCTCGCTGCTCTGGCTGATGAACGAGACCGGTCGGACCTACCTGAACGAGCCCCATCAGACCTCGTGCACCGCATGGAACTATCACGGGACCGCGACTTCCAACCCCGTGGCGCTCGCGGCGGTCGCGGCGCGCAACTTTCACCGTGCCTACGAGACCGACCACTTTCCGCTGATCCACTGCGGGACGAGCTACGGCGACTACAAGGAAATGCGCAAACTCCTCGTCGAGAACGCCGCGGTTCGGGAGAAGGTCCGCGCGGTCCTCCGCAAGATGGGGCGCGATCTGGTTCTGCCCGAGGAGATCGTTCACTACTCCGAGTGGGTCCACGTGATGGCGCCGGAGATCCTCGCGCGGCAGCAGCATCCCGTCCGCGGCATCATCGCGACCGTGCACGAGCCCTGCCACTACTACAAGATGGTTCCCGAGGATGCCATCTACGACGATCGAGTCTACGCCGGCCAGCGCCCCGCGGTCCCCTCCGGCATTCTCCTCGAGCTGGGCGCCACGGTGGCCGATTACTCGACCTGGTACGACTGCTGCGGCTTCGGATTCCGGCACATCCTCAGCGAGCGAGAGTTCAGCCGCTCGTTCGCGAACCTTCGCAAGATCCGCCCGATGGTCGAGGAGGCGCACGCGGACGTCGCCATCACCAGCGACACCGGATGCGTCACCACGCTCGACAAGAGTCAGTGGATTGGGAAGGCCCACGGGGCCGCCTACATGCTTCCCGTGCTCTCCGACGTGCAGTTCGTCGCCCTGGCCCTGGGCGCCCATCCGTACAAGGTCGCGCAGGTCCATTGGCATGCGGCATCGGCCGAGGGTTTGATGACGAAGATGGGGATCGACTGGAACCGCGCCAAGGGCGAGTTTCAGGAGTATCTGCGGGCCCTCAAGGACGGGGCACGGCCCGAGCTCCTCCACCCGGCCCACGGAGAGATCGAGCAGTTCTTCGCGATCAACAAGGGCCAGGTCCTTCCGGACGAAGCCCGTGCGTCGACCCTCAACCCGACGCCGCCTCGGAGCGAGGGGAGGGGCGCCGATTGAACCCGGTCTTGGTCTTGGGCGGCGGTCCCGCGGGCTTGAGCGCTGCCGGGGAGCTCGCGAGCCTCGGCGCTCCCACCATTCTGGTGGAACGAGAGGGCTATCTCGGGGGGAACCCGAAGCGCTGGCACTACTCACTGCTCGCCCCCGACCTCCGACCGACCGAGGAGGTGATGGATCCCCTGCTCGGCAAGATCGAGGGGAACTCGCGCATCGAACTCCGCCTATCCACCACGCTGGCGAAGGCCGAGCCCGTCGAGAAGGGCTACCGGGTGACGCTGCGGAGCGCGGGTGCGCTCGAGGAACGCGACGTTTCCTCCGTTATCGTGGCCACCGGCTTCGACCATTTCGACTCCCGTCGCAAGTTCGAGTACGGGTACGGGCGCTATCCGGACGTCCTCGACTTCAAGGAGATCGAGATCATGTTGCACGAGGACCGCGTGCTCCGACCGTCGGACGGAAAGCCCCCGAAACGGATGGCGTGGATCCTCTGCGTGGGCTCCCGCGACGTTCAGGTCGGGAACCCGTGGTGCTGTCGGATGGGATGCGTGGTGAGCATCAAGCAGGCCGTGGAGGTCCGACGCAAGCATCCGGAGATCGACGCCTACGTCTACTACATGGACATCCGCACGTACGGGCTCTGGGAGGATCTCTACTGGAAGTCGATGCAAGAGTACGGCGTCAAGTTCGTTCGGGGGCGGATCGGCCAGATCACGCTCGCCGAAGGAGGTTCGCGTCTCATGGCGACCGGAGAGGACACCATCCTGAGCCGGCCCACGGAGGTCCCGTTTGACATGATCATCTTGGCGAGCGGCATGGAGCCGAGCGCGGGGACGAAGGAGGTCGCGACGCTCTTCGGGCTGTCCGTCGGCCCCGAGGGATTCCTGACGCCGCGCATCTCCGACCTCAATCCGGTCGATTCGGGGGTGCCCGGGCTCTTCTTCGCCGGCGCCGCGACCGGACCGAAGGCGATTCCGGACGCCATCACCGAAGGGATGGGGGCCGCCCTGCGGGCGTTCCAGTATGCTCGGGACTGATCGGCCGATCGAACGAGGAACGGAGGGCGGGGTCGATGCCCCCCGCGTCGCCCGTGCCTTTCGGGAACGCGTCCTTCCGTGCGGCGTGGAGACCGTCCACCGGCTCGAAGCGGCCACGACCGCGAAGCTCTCCGAGGTTCGGCGCCTGGAGACCGTGCCGGACGAGGAGTTCCCGAGCGCCTTCCGCGCGACCGGGATGGGAGTCGTCTCCGCCCGGGCTCACTCCGCCGCGCTCGTTCGCGAGACGCCCGCCCGCGTGGTCCGAGAGATCCTGTACGGCTCGCGAGTCGGGCGGTTCGGCCCGGCGGAACTGCCCGAGCTGGCCGATCGGCTCGTCGGCGCTCCGGCCGGAGTCCGCCGGGACCTGGCGGCCGAGCTGATGCATGCGGCCGCGCCCGATCGGATCTCCCTTCTGGCCCGGTGGGTCTGGAACCCCGGGCGCCGCACCGGGATCCTCGGGGAGTTCGGGGGCTCGCCTCCCGAGACCTACCCGGGAACCCATGCTCGCCTGGCCGAGGTTCGCCTCGCCCTAGACGCGCTGGGCTTCCGCTCCACGACCTTCGTGGCGGTGGACGTGCTCCTCGCGCTCACCTATGCCGGGCGCCTTGGGGAGGCAGTCGACCGGAGCTTCCAGGGCGGCGGTATCGAACGCCTCCTTCCCGGGGCGGTACCGCTCGCCACCATCGTGCTCGGCGTTCGGAGGCGCCTTCGCGATGCCGATCGTTGAACCCTCGCTCGTCGAGGTCCAGCGCACCGAGCGGCTGGATCTCGAGGGCATCGATGTCTCCGGCGATTGGAACACCTTTCTCCGTTCCCGCGTTGCGGTGGATCTTGACGTCAAGATCCTCGACTGGGTGAAGGGTCACCCGCAGGGCGACACGATCTCCCGGTGCTGGCAGTGCGGCACCTGCACCGCCGGCTGTTGCATGCACACCGACTACGGTCTGCAGGAGTTCAATCCCCGTTACTTCATCTACCTCGCCCAGATCGGCTACGAAGAGGAGCTGCGACGTTACGCCGACACCGTCTGGCGCTGCGTCTCGTGCAACAAGTGCGTGGAGCGTTGCCCGAAGGGCGTCAAGGTGGAGGAGGTCGTCCACACCATTGGCAGCTACCTCATCGCTTCCGGCCTCGCGCCGGAAAGTCCGGCCGACCGCTTCGATCGAGCGTACACCGAGAACCTCCTCCGGCACGGCATCCTCGACGAAGCCGACCTCTTCCGGACCTACGAGCGGCTCGAGGGGCGAAAGACCCCCGCCCGGCAGATCCTCCGGATGGGGCTCACCCTCCTGCGAAGCGGCCGCCTCCACACGGGGCCCTTCGCCCACCGCGCCCGACGGTGGGCCCAAATGCGTTCCGTTCTCCGCGCCCAGCTCGCCCGGGATGCCCGCTGTCCTGCCCCGACGGGCGCGGCCGACCGCACTGTCGCGGCCGAAGGGGGAGGGGTCCGATGAGCGCCGCGGCCTCTTCCCGGAGCGCCCCGGACGCCACGCCGGCCTACTACCCGGGGTGCTCGCTGGACGGGCTCGGCAAGGCCTACGAGGTCTCCTCCCAGCAGGTCCTTCGCCATCTGGGTCTCTCGTTGGAGCGCATCGTCGACTACAACTGCTGCGGGGCGACCGAGGTGAAGAACTTGAGCCAGGACGTTTCGCTCGCCCTGCCGGCGCGGAACCTCGCGCTCGCCCGTTCGATGGGACGGAGCCAGGTCGTCGCGGCGTGCAACGGCTGCGTCTATTCGCTCGCGCGGGCGAACGATTCCGTCCGCGAGACGGCGACGCGGGACCGGATCAACTCTCTTCTCGCCCGGGGAGGGGCTCCGTCCTACGACGGGGCGGCCTCGGTCCAGCACGTCCTCGAGTTCATCTATCAGCGGGCCGGCCCGGGCCGGGTCCGTTCGGCGGTGCGTCGACCGCTCGCGGGACTCGTCATCGCCCCCTACTACGGCTGCCTGTACACGCGCCCAAAGCGCTACACGGGGGTCGGCACGACGCCGGGCACCGACGACCCGGAGCATCCGCACTTCCTGGACGAGCTGCTGGTCGCCTGCGGAGCCAAGGTCGTCACCGACTACTCCGCGAAGACCATCTGCTGCGGCGGCGGGCACGCCCTCAGCGACCTCGAGGTCTCGGTCGCGTTCAGCGCCTCGGTGCTCAACGAGGCCCGTCGCGCGGGGGCCGACCTCGTCGCGACCATTTGCCCCCTGGGCCAGATCAACATCGAGAACCACCTGGACCGCATCCGGTCCTCGTACGGCGACGAGGTCGTCCGACCGGTCGCCTACTTCACCCAGCTCATGAGCCTCGCCTTCGGCTCGAGCCTGAGGGAGGCCCGCCTCTCGGACAATTTCTCCCGACCCGACCTCTTCTTGCGGTCGCGAGGCTTCGCGTAGGAGGACCATGGCCATCCTGAACGGCTGCGAGTTCCCCGGGGATCGTTCGTACTTCATCGAACGCACGCAGATGACCTGGGTCAAGGTCGAAGGGGAACGGATCGTGGTCGGCCTCACCGACCCCGCCCAGACGCGGGCGGGAAAGATCCTCCACGTTCGCGTGAAGCCGGCGGGGACGGTGCGGGAGAAGGGTAAGCCGATCGCGACCGTGGAGAGCGGCAAGTGGGCGGGACCCGTGCTCGCCCCCGTGGCTGGCACGGTCCTCGAGTCGAACGCCGAGGTCGAGCAGGACCCCGGGCTCCTCAACACCGACCCCTACGGCCGTGGGTGGATCGTGAAGATGAGCGCCGCCGCCCCCGCGGAGCTCGTCCAGCTCCTCTCGGGGGACGCCGCGCTCGCCCGGTTCAAGGAAGTCCTGGAAAAGGACAATATCCATTGCGTCCGATGCCAGGAGTGAGCCCGAGCCATGCGATGACCGAGGCGACCCCCTCGACCCCGGCGAGTGACCCCGCGGGAAAGAAGATCCTGATGATCATGACCACCGGTCCGGAGGAGCCGGACAAGACCTACGCGCCCTTCTACACCGCGGCCCTGATGGCGGCGATGGAGATCGACACGACGATGTACTTCCTGATGCACGCCCCGGAACTCCTCAAGAAGGGCACGGCCGAGAAGGTCCCTCTCAAGAAGGGGGGGAACCTGAAGATGTTCATCGACATGGCCCGGGAGAACGGCGTCAAGTTCGTAGCGTGCGCCGAGAGCTGCCGAGACCTGTGCGAGATCGCCCCGTCCGACCTGATTGAGGGAGTCAAGCTCGTGGGTTCGGCCACGATGGCCGATCTCGCGCTCGAGGCCGACAGCGTCCTGTCGTTCTAGCGCGAGACCGACGGAGGTCCTGCTCCCGGCCATGCCCTCCGAGTGGCGCTGGATCGACCTGGGCGGGACCGACGGTCCCACCATGGTCAACGTCTTCGTCGCGCTCGCGGAGCCGGTAGGCGCCGGCCGATCCCCACCGACCGTCCTCGTCCTCCATCCCTCGTCTCCGTTCGCGAACGTCGGCTTCCACCAGCAGGTGGAACGCGAGATCGATCTCGACTACTGCCGCCGGAACGGGATCCCCGTCGTCCGCCGCGCGGTCGGGGGAGGGGCGATCCTGGATGGGCCCTGGGAGCAGGACTACATGGTCGTGGTGCCTCAAGGTGCGCCGGGCACGGACGCCGGGGTTTCGGCGTTCTACGAGCGCTACCTGACTCCCGTCCGGGCCGCCCTCGCTCGCTTCGGGGTCCGCGCGGAGCGCTCGGGCGTCAACGACCTCGCCGTCGACGCGCGCAAGGTGAGCGCGAACGGAGCGATGACGCTCGCGGGGAGCTGGATCCTCGCGGGCGACCTCCTGCTCGACCTCGACCTCGGGGCCATGAGCCGGGTCCTCAAGGTTCCCGACGAGAAGTTCCGCGGGAAGCTCGCCGGCGGGATGGCCGAGTGGCTCACCTCCGTCCGAGCGATCACCGGGCGCCTCCCCGACCGAGCCGAGGTCGGGCGTGTCCTGCAAGAAGAGTTCGCCGCGTCGCTCGGAGTTGCCTTCGCACCGGGACCCCTCACCGACGAGGAGTCGACCGCGCTGAACGAGCTTCGATCGATCCGCACGACGGTCGCCTGGACGTTCCAGAGGGACCGGGCGCACCCGGATCTCGCGAACGCACCCCCGGAGGGGCGGGCCGTGAAGATCTCGAACGAGGCGGTCCTTGCCCGCATCGACCGCAAGGCAGGGAAACTGGTCCGCGTGACCCTTCTGCACCGTCGGGGCCGAATTCAGGAGGTCCAGTTCTCCGGCGATTTCTTCACGCACCCCTTCGACCCGTCCCTCGCGGAGCTCGAGGCGGAACTCGCCGGGCGGCCGCTGGCCCCCGAAGCCGTGCATCCGACGATCGATGCCTGGGTTCGCCGGCATCGGGTCCAGCTCCTGGGCGCGTCCCCGGACGACCTCGCAACGGCGCTTCTTGACGCCGGCGCGCTGCGAGCGTCCCCCGACTAGCTCACCGGAACGGCGGAAGCCTGCGCAGGTACCGGCCCAGCTGTCCCGCTTCGTCCGAGGCTGCGGGGATTGGCTGCGCGAGCGCCCCGTCGCCCGGAACGAGGCGGTAGCCTTCCCGAAGGAGATCGCCCTCCACGATTGCGGCCCAGAGCCCCTCGGCCGAGCCGGCTTCGAGAACGATCATCCCGTGGGGGCCCGCGATGCGGATGCTCCGTAGCGGGGTCCCGGGCCGCTTCGGAATCGGCGGGAGGTCCCGCCACCGCGGGTCGGCGTGCCGGGGGAGGGTCTCGGTGCGGAACCGTCGCTCCTCCTCGGGCGAGGGGTCTCCGACCCGCACGCGGAACAGACGCTCCCGGACGAACGCCCGGACGAGGGCGTCGCGCAAGGCCTCTGGGTCCGGGACGCGGCCCGTCTCCGCCTCCCATGAGGTGATCCAGCGCCCGACCGCCCGCTGAAGGATGGGCCGAAGGGCCGGATCGGGCAGTCGAAGGACCTCGGTCATCGACACGAGATCCGCCCGACCGAGGAAGCCTCCGACCAGCAGATGCGCGCCCTCCCAGTCCCCTCCCGCGTTGCCCGAGAACTTTCGGTCTCCGACGGTCAGGTCGCTCGGAGGGCGCAGGGTCGCCGCCAGTCCGAGCGCTCGGGCGGCGCGAACCGGCGCACGGAGGAACCGCTCGAGGTCGGCGGGGCCGCCCCCGCCTCCCCCCTCCTCCCGGTAGGCGAGCTGGTAGAACTGCTGATCCGGGTCGAGGTAGGTCGTGCCGCCTCCCTCGACCCGGCGGAGCACCGGGATCGGTCTTCGCTCAAGGAACGCCGGATCGATCTCCTCGGCGAACGATTGGTGGAAACCCAGCGACACGTACGGGGCACTCGGACGTGCGAGCAGCAGGGTGTTCGGGGCGCCGTTGTTCGCTACGGTCCAGGCCACCGCCTCGACGAACGCCTGGGCGCGCTCCGGAGCGCACGATCCGAGGTCGATGAGGCGCCATACCGGCAGCTCCCGCTTCGTTCGACCGCCCCCGGATGATTCGTCGGCTAGCGAGAGTCTTGCGCCGTTGTTCCGTTCCGGAACAGTTCCTCTAGGGCCCGGGAGTCCTCGGGCTTCATCCGATAGAGCCACCCCGCGCCGTACGAGTCCCGGTTGATGGGCGAAGGGTCGGACTCGAGCGCCCGGTTCGCCTCGATCACCGTTCCCGCCACCGGAAGGGGAAGGTGCCCGACCCACTTCTCCGTCTCGAGGCTGAGGGCGGGTTCGCCTTTCCCGTACCGTCGCCCCACGAGGGGCCCCCGGTAGTGCGAGATGGGCCCCGCACGCTCTTGCGCGGCTCGGCTCAGACCGATCTCGTACGATCCGTCCGGGCGCCGCCGGAACCAGAGGTCCGCTCCGATCGCGCAGTAGGTCCCCGGAACGGCACCGTCGGTGGCCGCCACCGATCCCTTCCCGAGTCAGCCCGGTGGCGAAACGCCGGCCGTCGTATGGCCAAGCTCTTTCAGCAGCGCGAGAAGGACCTTGAGCCCGCGCTGGGTCTCGGGATCGCGCAACGCTCGGCCCAGGGCAAAGACCCCGGAGACGTTGGGGACCTCCCGCAGGGCGCTCTCCCGGCGGGAAGGGTCGCTGAGGACCGTCGAGGACTCTGCGAGGAGCGCGAGGGTCGGCGCGGCCTTCACGGCGGCGCGGACGAGCGGCTCGATTTCTTCCTTCGGTGGCAACGACTCGACGAAGTGGATCCAGCCCACCGCCGAAGCCCCGGCGTGGGCGACCATCTCGTCGGTGCTCGCCTGGGCCACGCCGACCATGCCTTCGGCGAGGGTGACCAGCGTGTCGAGCGCCCCGGTTTCCTTCCACTCGGCCAGACGGTCGATGAGGAAGAGCAGCGCCTCCCGGCGTCGTTCGTCCAAGGCAATCCCATCGAGCAGAGAAAGGGCGCCGATGAGCGACGAGCCGGCCGAGCCGAGCATCCGGTCGGTCATCGCGTCGCTGACCCCGACCAAGCCCTCGGCGATGGAGAGGACCCGATCCAAGGTACCATCGGCCTGCCAGCGAACGAGTCGCTCGCCCAGGATCTGGAGCGCGGCCGTCGGGCTGGCCGGTGCCACCGGGGGCGCGGCGGCTGCAGGAGTTGACATACGTCCCTCCTCCCTAGAAGAGCGCACGGGCCGTCAGGTCCCAGTACGTCCGGTTGTAGATCACCTTGTTCCAGTAGTGAGCGAACGAAGGGGTCGGCGGGTGGGGTGGGTGGAGGTAATCGAACTTGATGTACGTCGCCTGAGCGAGCCCGGTCATGATCCAGCAGTAGACCCGCCCCTCGTAGCGCGCGGTCGGCGCCTCTCCGCGTGCGAGCGCCGCCACGTTCTGCGTGACCACCTCGGCCTCGTAGTCGGCCGTCGATCCCGCCTTGGAGATAGGGATGTTGGTGGCGTCGCCCAGGACGAAGACGTTCTGCTTCCCTTCCGCCAGGAGGCTGAACTTGTCGGTCGGGATCCAGTTGCCCTTGTCCCCCAGCGCCGACACGCCCACGAAATCCGCCCCCCGATGCGGAGGAATGGCGATCAGGAGGTCGTAGGCGAGGGTCTCCCCTTCCACTGCCTTGATGGTCTTGGCAGCGGGATCGATCTTGTCGACGTTGAAGGGAACGTGCACCGTGACGCCCCGCTCCCCCATCAGGCGCTGCATCGGCTGAGCGACGGTGTCGATGCCGAAGACCTTGGGAATCGGGTAGGTGTAGTGAATCTCGGTCTTCTCGCGGAGCCCGCGTCCGCGCAGATAGTCGTCCAGCATGAACGTCACCTCCAGGGGCGCCACGGGACACTTGTAGGGCATGCCGGCAACGGAGACCACCACGCGACCGCCCTGGAACGCATGCAGGGCCGAACGAAGCCGGAGCGCATTCGAAAGGTCGTAGAAGCTCTGGGCCCCCTCGGCGAACCCGGGGACGAGCTCCGGGTGGAGCGCCGATCCGCTCGCGATCACCAGGACATCGTAGGGGAGGTCCTTGCCCCCCTTCAAGACGAGCTTGTTGGCCGCCGGGTCGACCTTCTCCACCTCGGCCTTGACAAGCTGGATCGACCGGTGGAGGAGCTGGCTCTCGTCGCGCCGAGTCTCCTCGGGGCGCATCTTCTCGAAGACGACCATGAGATAGCCGGGCTGGTAGGCGTGCACGCCCTCCCGGTCCACAAGCTGGATTTGGACCTGCCCGCTGGCCACCTCCGGCTCGAGCGCACGGCGAATTCGGTTCGCCACCGTCGTTCCGCCGATCCCGCCGCCCACGATCACAATGCGTTTCGCCATCTCCGGTTCCCTCCTCCTTACTCGTGCTTCTTGCGGATCACGTATCGGTCATAGCCGTCTTGGGACGTCATTCGGACCAACTCGTGCCCCGCCTTCTCCAGCCACATCGGGACGTCCTTGCGGGAGCCCTCGTCGCTCGAGAGCAAGTCGAACTCGGTGCCCACCGGCTCCTCCCGGATGACCCGAACGAGCTCCATGAGAGGACCCGGGCACCAGCTCCCGCGCGCGTCCACCACCGTGCGACGTCCCCCGGCCGCCTCGTCCGTCACCGCCTCCGACATGCCGTCGTACCCGCTCACACGAAGTACGTCACGTCGGCGTTCCGGGTCCGATCGACGAACGCTCCGACGCCGGTGACGCTCTCGACCAGAGGATCCAGATCCTCCTTCTTGAGGTCGAGGACCTCCATCGATTGCGAGCATGCGTAGATGTGGAGATCCCCGAGCGACTTGGCCATCTCGAGCATCGACCGCCACGAGGGAGCCCCCTTCGCTCGGAGCGCCTGCTCGAGACGGCTCCCCTCCTCGCCGTGGCCGGAAGCGATGCGCACGGCCGAACCTTCCGAGCCCCGGCGGAACGCCATGAGGCCCCAGTAGCTTGCGAAGACGTCCACCCGCATCCCCAGCGCCACGGCGCCGCTTGCCAATGTGGCGAACGGAAGGAGCTTGTCGGCCGAGTCCTCGGTCAGCACGATGGCCATCTGCTGCTGGGGCGCCGCCGAGCTTCCCACGGGCCGGCCCCGCCCCTCGGCTTCAGATGAACAGGGTGAGCGCGTCCGGTCGGGCCGCGAACTCGAGGTAGGTGCTCGCGCCGATGACGTCGTCCACCTCGCTCACGAGGTTCGCCTTGGTGAGCCCAAAGGCATCCATGGTCGGCGAGCACGCGTGGATGTGGACTCCGGCCTGCTTCGCCTGGTGCATGAACTGGTCCACGGAGGGGAACTTCTTCTCGATCGCGGTGCGGATCTCCGGTGGGAAGACGTCCATCGACTTCTTCCGGCCCTCCGGGGTCAATAGCTGCATGCCCCAGAACGTGAAGTAGACATGCGCATCCATTCCCAAGGCTCGCGCCGTCGTCGCGAGGATGAGCGCGGGATAGGCCATGTCCGCCCCTCCTTTCGACAGCACGAGGAAGAGGGACTTCTTCCCCTCCTGCTTCGCGTGTTCAATCGTCGACGTTCCCTTCGTCACTGCTGCATCCGCGGTCATGTTTTCTCTTATCTGTGCTCGAGCACGAACCGGAAGGTCCCTGCCGATTCCGAGTTCTCCAAGAGCGGATGTCCGGTCCGCTTCGAGAACGCCACGAAGTCCGAGGGCGCGGCCGGGTCATCCGCCAGCACTTCGAGCCGTTCCCCGGAACTCAATGTCTCGATCATCTGGCTCGCCTTGAGGATCGGCATCGGGCAGAAGAGCCCCCGGGCGTCCAGCTGAGCCTTCTCGTGGGATGCGGGCACCGTGACACACCCTCGCGCGAGGAAGGCTCTTCGATATTTAACTTTACAAACGTCCATAGATCGAATCGACCCGGCACTCCCGGCGGGTTTCGTCCGGAAGACGGCTCGAGCCACTGCTACGGGGCCCCGGGGCGGTCCCGGTCATCCGGGCGAGGCCGGATCCGTGAAGCCCCGAATCGAGAAGTCCCGTCGCTCGAGGATCGAATCCTTGGGCACGGTGAGCACGTTACGATACGCAGGGAACAGATCGGACCCGTACCGTCCCACCAGGGGTCGGTTCTCGTCCCGGAAGGCAATCTCTCCGAGAGCGAGGAAACGGTCGTCCTCGCGCAGCAGCACGCCGGCCGCGTGGAAGACCGGTCCGGAGAGCCGTTCCGGCCGGTCGGGAAACTCGAGGGGGGTGGGGTCCCGGTACCGGAGATAGACCACCCGAACTTCCTCCGGGCCAGTCCCGACGGAGGGTCCGGAGGTCTCCCCTCTCGTTCCGGAGTGCATCGGTAGCGGAACGAAAGGTTCCGGTTCCGTCTTCTCCTCGCTCATGGGAGAGCAATCACCCTCTCGGAGCTCATGAGCTCGGCGGCGAGTTCTTCGAGGGTAACGGTTCGAACGGATCGACTTGGGTCCGGGCGGAGGCCCCGGCCGCGCACATCGTCCTCCAGGACCCAACAGGGTGCCGGAGGGCTCGAACGGTCCGCCGGGCGCTCCACGTCGGTGCTCGCATTGCCGAGCAGCACCTCGACGAACTCGCGACCGTCTCGGTGGACCCGGTGCCGGAGCGCCTCTAGGACCGCCGCCTCCTCGGCTTCGGCCCCGCGGGATCGAACGACGACCCAACGGCGATTGCCCGCCGGTGAAGCGGTCAGAACGCCACCACCTTCTCCGCGTGATAGAGCCAGTCGGCGGCTCCCGCATCGTCCACGGTCTCGATAGGCAGGTGGGAGGCCAGGGACTCGCGGGTCATCCGGCGGTGGGCGAGCGACGGTCGATGAACGAGTGCAGGGCACTCGACGGTCACGAGCCCCGCGAGCGCCCGGTCGATGGGCGGGCCGTAGCGGTAGGGTTCTTGATGCTCCACCAGCGACCGGACCCCCTCCCCGATGAACAGCAGACGGGTCGTCGATCCAAGGGCGGTCGACATCGCCGCGAGACGGATGGCTTCCGAAAGGTGGACCGTCGAATGCGGCGGATGGCTCACCCACAGGAGCCGAAACGATGCCGGTTCGGTCATGCCTCCTCCGTGAACGAGAGGAACGTGTCGGACGTATCGAGGATCTCTACGAGGTCCTCCAACGTTCCGTTACGGGCCCGGGGGATCAGGGCGCCGTCGCCGAGCCCTCGGAAGCGAGCGCAGGTCGAGCAATTGACCCGCTCGACGCTCGGGGGCAGTTTCGCGATGCGATGGACCACCGTTTCGTCCGGTGCGGAAAGCAGTGCGCGACTCGTCGCATACACCGCGTCCCCGAGGAAGAAGAGAGAAACCGAATGGCCCAGGCGGGCGGCGGCCTCCGCGAGCCC
The DNA here is from genome assembly GCA_021823085.1 of Thermoplasmata archaeon. Lineage (GTDB taxonomy): Archaea > Thermoplasmatota > Thermoplasmata > Lutacidiplasmatales > UBA184 > Lutacidiplasma. Next base: position 15,644 of record JAKAPG010000006.1, read on the forward strand.
GACCGCGGTCTCCACCGAGCGATGCTGCACCGGAGAGCAGAGGAGCAGGAGGCCGAGACGTCCCATCAGCGCCCCGACTCCGAGGGGACCACCCGCCATCCCGAGCGCGTGCACAGGTAGGTCCGCCCTTCGATGCGGACCAGGCCTCCGAGATCCACGCGGCTGTCGTAGAACAGGTGGTTCAGGATCGCGACGTGAGCAGGATCTTCTGCCGGGGGCGCCGACTCCATCCCCTCGGCCTCGAACGGGTCGCCGATGCGTCGGAGGATCGCGGCGGCCGGAGCCCGGTCGCTCGGGGCCTGGGTCATCGGTGCTCCGCGGTCGGATCATTCGCGAGCGACGGTGAGGTCGGCCGTGTCCGCGCGCTCCGAAGCCGGTCAAGAAGCAGCCGGACCCTCCCGGCCACGAGCGAGAGCTCCGGGGATCTCAGCTCCTCGATACGGCCCGCGTCCGCGAGCGCGGGAAGCGAGGGAAAGATCGGGAGGCTGCCGAGATAGGGAATGCCCATGCGGCCGGCGAACTCGGGACCCCGAGACGGGCCGAAAAGGTCGATGCGCTCGCCGTGCGGGCAGGTGAGGTAGGCCATGTTCTCGATGAGCCCGATGATCGGAGCGGCGAACGTCTTGGCCATGGCGGATGCCTTGGCCACCACTTCCGCGGAGAGCTCGGTGGGGGCGGTAACGATCACCACGCCGTCCGGGTCCAGCGCCTGGAAGACGGTCAACGGAGCGTCGCTCGTCCCCGGCGGGAGATCCACGACGAGATAGTCGAGCTCGGGCCAATCCGTGTCCTTGAAGAGACCCCGGATCGCGCTGTTGATCATCGGCCCGCGCCAGATGAGCGGGATCCGGCTCGCCGCGGTCACCGAGGCCATGGACATCAGGTAGACCCCGCCCGCGCTGGTCAGCGGTACGATGCGGCGTCCGTCCTCCGTCAGGCGCGGGAGCTCCTGAGCTCCTAGCACCCGGGCCACCGAGGGACCGGTAATGTCGGCGTCCAGGACGCCCACGCGGGCGCCCTCGCGGTGGAACTCGGACGCCAGCATGGCCGAGATGAAGGTCTTTCCAACGCCTCCCTTACCGGAGAGGATCGCCAGCACCGTCCGGACGCGAGCCCGGTCCAGCTTCCCGATGGAGAACGTCGAGCCGGACGTCGATTCGGCCGTCGTGGAGCGGCCGAGCATCGGAAGCGGGGGTCCTTCCTCGAGATCCGGCGAACGCGCCATGGGCCGGGAGGGAGGGTGAGGGCCGACAAGGAGATTGCGCATCGGGCTCTCCAAGCGCTTATCTCGGGTCCGAGCATAGGAACCCCAGCGGCCCGTGGAGGAGAGGGAGCCGGAGTCCATGTCCCAGGTTTCGTTCGAATGTCGGTCGGTAGGATTCTCCTGCGAGTGGGCCCTTCGTACGGGCTCCCGTTCGGAGATCGTCGATCGCGTGCGGGAGCACGCTCGGTGCGCGCACAACCTCCCGGAACTCCCGTCGGATCTTCTGGGCAAGGTCGAAGCAGCGATCGTTCCGGCGTAACGCGGGGCGGACGCATGGCCGATCGCTTGTCCGTCTCCGAGCGCTTGGGTGCCGACGCGTTCCGTTCCGACAAGACGAGCCACCTGCGCCTCGTCAGCGACGAGCTCTGCCGCGCGTGCACCCTGAAACCCTGCATCCCGGTGTGCCCCGCGAAGGTGTACGAGTGGGATGCGGACCAGAACCGCCTCTTGATCCATTACGAGAACTGTCTCGAGACCGGAGCCTGCCGGGTCGCCTGCCACCAGCTCGGAAACCGTTCGCTCATCTGGACCTACCCCGACGCGGGGCACGGCGTACAGTACCGGTTGGGCTGACCGTCGGGGGGCCCGCCCGCGAGAGACGATCGTCCCCGCTCGAAATTTGGACAATTGTCGAAAAGGTTTTCATAGGGCCCCCCTTGCGCGCCGTGTTCATGGCTTCCGACGCGCTCGAGCGTAGGGTCTCCGGCGCGTCGTGCCATCCTGCGGGGGAGGAGTGATGCCGACCTACGTTCGAACCGACAAGTGCAAGGGATGCATGGAGTGCGTCAAGATCTGCCCGAGCGACATCATGCACATCGATCCGGCGCAGGGACGCGCGTACAACATCGAGCCTTCGATGTGCTGGGAGTGCTTCGCTTGTGTGAAGGCCTGCCCCGAGGCCGCCATCGAGGTTCGGGGCTACGCCGACTTCGCCCCTCTCAATCACTCGGTCCAGCCGACCCGCACGGCCGACAGGATCGAGTGGAAGATCCGGATGCGCAGTGGGGCTCTCAAAGAGTTCACGTTCCCCATCCGGACCACCCCCTGGGATTCGATACGGCCCCCGGCCAGCGCGCCCGTCCCCGCTCCCGAAGCAATGGCGAGCGAGCTCCTGAGCTTCGAGCCGGACTACCTGGCCGTCGATGCGCTCCCGACGCTGCCGCGGAAGTCCGGAGCCGGATAGGAGGTGCGAACCGTGGGCGAGACGATCGAACCCCCCGCGACCCACGAGATCGACTGCGACGTGTTGATCGTGGGCGGGGGCTTCGCGGGCTGCGGGGCCGCGTTCGAAGCACGCTATTGGGGTCGCGACCTCAAGATCGTCGTCGCGGAGAAGGCCGCGATCGAGCGGAGCGGCGCCGTCGCTCAGGGACTGAGCGCCATCAACTGCTACATGGGGATGCGATGGAACGAGAACCAGCCCGAGGACTTCGTCCGGTACGTGCGCAACGACCTGATGGGGCTCTCCCGCGAAGATCTCGTCTACGACATCGCCCGCCACGTCGACTCGACCGTTCACATGTTCGAGGAGTGGGGTCTCCCCATCTTCACCGATCCCCAGACCGGGAAGTACGTGCGGGAGGGCCGCTGGCAGATCATGATCCACGGCGAGTCCTACAAGCCGATCATCGCGGAGGCGACCCGCAAGTCCGCGAGCGAGGTGCACGAGCGGATCATGGTCACCCACCTGCTGCGGGACGCGCACGACCCCGGTCGCGTTGCCGGGGCCGTCGGCTTCAACGTCCGCGACGGCTCGTTCTACGTCTTCCGCGCGAAGGCGGTGATCGTCGCCGCCGCGGGGGCCTCGCACATCTACCGCCCTCGCTCCGCGGGGGAAGGATCCGGGCGTACGTGGTACCCTCCCTGGGCCACCGGCTCGGCCTATGCCCTTCTCATCCAGATGGGGGCGGAGATGACCCAAATGGAGAATCGGTTGGTCGTGACCCGCTTCAAGGACGGCTACGGCCCGGTCGGAGCGTGGTTTCTCCTTCTGAAGGCGGTGGCCACCAACGCGGCCGGGGACAGCTACGAAACGTCGCGCCTCCCGGAACTTCGCGAGCGCGTAGGGCCGTATGCCGATGCGAAGCCGATGCCGACGTGCCTTCGCAACCACCTCATGCTCCAAGAGATCCTCGCCGGGCGGGGCCCCATCCTCCTGCATACCGAGAAGGTCCTCGATACCCCCGAGAAGGAGTCGGTCGGCTGGGAGGACTTCCTGAACATGACCATCGGCCAGGCGGTGACCTGGGCCTCGCAGGGCATTGAACCGAAGACCACGCCGTCCGAGTTGATCCTCTCGGAACCGTACGTCATGGGCTCCCACGCGGTCTGCGCCGGAGCCTGGACGAGCGGACCGGCCGACGTCGCCCCCGAGGAATATCGCTGGGGGTACAACCGGATGACGACCGTCCGGGGCCTCTTCGGTGCCGGCGACACGGTGGGCGGGTCCGCGCACAAGTTCTCGAGCGGCTCCTATTCCGAGGGCCGCATCGCCGCCAAGGCCGCTGTTGCCTTCGTTCGAGATCACGCGGAGCGACCGGAGGTGCGCCCGGAAGAGGTGGCGGCGCTCCGGGCGAAGATCTACGGCCCGCTCGGGCGCTGGAAGTCCCGAGGCGACGAGGTCACCGCCGGCACGGTCCACCCGGGCCTTCTCTTCCCCGATCAGGGATTGAATCGCCTGGAGAAGATCATGGACGAGTACGGCGGGGGAGTGAGCGCCAACTACGCGACGAGCCGCGAGTTGCTCCAGCGCGGGCTCCACCACCTGGAAGCCCTGCGGATCGACCTCGCGGAGACCGGAGCCCGCGACCTCCACCAGCTCCAGCGGTGCTGGGAGCTCGACCACCGGCTGTGGACCGCCGAGGCGGTCCTCCGCCACACGCTCTTCCGCGAGGAGACCCGTTGGCCCGGGTACTACTATCGTGCCGATTTCCCCCACGTCGACGACGAGCGCTGGAAGTGCTTCGTCAACTCGGTCTACGACCCGGAGACGGGCCAGTGGCGATTGTTCACCCGGCCGTATCGCGCACTCTTTTAGGACGGAGGCGCGCCGGCCGGGGCCCTCGCGACGGAACCGAGCATGGAGAGCTGGTCGTCCCGGGTTCGAGCGGACCCGACCGCACTCGTGGGCCGCCCGGCTTCGGCGCTTCTCGAGCTCCTGGACGAGGTTGACGAGGCGGCGGCCCGACGCCCCTCCCCCCTCCTGGTCGACGTGCCCTCGGACCGTCCGCTCCAGGTGATCGGCGATAGCCACGGGGATTGGCCGGCAGTCTCGGCCGCGCTGGGATTCGCCCGTCGCGGACCGGTGCCCGACCGATTCCTCGGACTCGGGGATTACATCGGTCGGGCAACCTGGAGCGAACCGGATCCCGCGACGCTTCCGAACGGGTCCGTCTGGAACGCCGCCTACCTCCTCGCCTGGAATGCGGTCGCCCCGGACGAGGTGATCCTGCTGCGAGGCAATCATGAGGCGAGCCGACAGATTCCCGTGCCGGCCCCGACGCTCCTGCGCGAGCTGAGGAGGGCGTACCTGCGGACCGAAGCGCTCGCCCTCTACGATCGCCTGATGGGTGCCCTGGAGCGCCTCCCGCTCGCGGCGAGGACGGAGGGGGGCGTCTTCTGTGCCCACGGAGGGATCCCGCCAAGGGCGCTCTACGATGCGTCGCGATGGCGCGCGGACGACCTTGCGCTTCTCGAAGGATTGCTCTGGAGCGATCCCGAGCTCGACTACCGCGATCGCCACGTGGGCCATCCGTACAGCTCGGCCGAGCTCAAGGAGTTCCTCGCGGCGGTCGGCTGTCGCGTGATGATCAAGGGCCATGCGCCGGGACACTCCGGCCGCGCGATCTTCGAAGGGCGGTTGCTCACGATCCACACGAGCGACCTCTTTGCGGACTTCGGGGAAGGGGGCGTCCTCATGGCGGAGATTCCGCGCCGGACCCGGGTCGAGCGGGCCGAAGAGATCGCGCTGCGGGTCTGGGCGGGCGGAAGCTGGCAGCCCCGTCCGGTCCGTGCGAGTGCGAACGGTGCCGCCTCCGCGAGCGCCCTGTCCTCCCTTTCCGACGCCCCCCTCCCCGAGGCGAGCCCCGGCCGGTGACGAAGATGTCGGAGCTCGACCGGAATCACGATCCGTTCCTCATCGGTTGCCCGCTGCCCCGTCGATGGGCGAAACGGCGACTCGACCGGGGAGAGTACGGAGAAGGCCCACGAAGGAGCATCCATGGCTGAGGGGATTCGCATCGGGGTGGCGGTCAAGCATGGGATTGACGTAGCGCTGACGCGGGCCGACCGGACGACCGGGCTCGTCCAGCTCTCGAGCGCGCCGCGGAAGACGAGCGACTTCGACAAGAACGCGGTCGAAGAAGCGGTCCGGCTCCGGGAGCGGAACGGAGGCACCGTGACGGCCATCTCCGTCGGGGGCCCGGCCGCGCGGGAGGCGCTGCGCGAGGCGGCGGCAATCGGTGCGGACAACCTTGCGCTCGTCACCGCGGAGAACTGGGCATCATGGGACACCCGCGCCGTGGCCCGGCTCCTGGCGGCGGCGACGGCCCAGCTGGGGGGGTTCGACCTTTTCCTCCTGGGCGAGGGGAGCACCGACCACTTTGCGGGTCTCGTCGGTCCCCGGCTCGCGGCCGAACTCGGAGTGGCGGACATCGCCTACGTCCGCAAGCTCGCGATCGAGGCCGGCGTCGTCGTCGCCGAGAAGGACCTCGAGAGGGAGGTCGAGGTCGTTCGAGCCCGCTTCCCGGTCGTCGTCACCGTGGGCCAGGAGATCAACACGCCGCGGCTTGCGACCTTCACGGCGAACCTCAAGGCTTCCAAGAAGGAGGTCAAGGTCCTGACGCCGAGCGACCTCGGGCTGAAGGCCGAGGCGCTCGCCCCGGTCGTTACCATCGAGAGGGTGGCGGTCCCGGAGACCCCCCGCAAGCAGGTGGCGATCACCGGCGCTACGCCCGACGAGCTCGCGACCCGGTTGCGAGACGCGCTCCGCCAAGAGGGAGTGGCCCCATGAGCCCGGACCCCTTCCTCTGCTACTCCGAAGAGCCCGACGTTGCGGTCGACCTGGTCCGCCTCGCCCGGAGCCTCGCCGATCCTTCCGGTACGGGGGTCCGCGCGGTGGTGCCGCCCGGCGCGCCCGCCGATCTGGCCGACCGGCTCGCCGCGGGCGGAGCCCACGGGCTCGAGATCGTTCCCGGCCCCGCGGAGTCGGATCCTCAGGTCCTCGCGGCGACGCTCGCCGAGATCGTGCGCGTGGCCAAGCCCGGGCTGCTCCTCTTCGGCTCGACGAAGCGCGGTCGGGAGGTCGCCGGCCGGCTCGCCGGACTCCTGGACCTTCCGGCCCTCACGGGGGCCACGGCCGTTCGCCTCGAGGGGGAGAGCGTCCGGGTCGAGCGGGAGGCCCTGAGCGGGAACGCGGTCGCGATCGAACGCATCCCGCGGGGACCGGCGATCGTCGCGGTCCTCCCCGGGACCACCGGTCCGGCGCCGGCTCCGGTCGCTTCCGTCGAGCGCCGCGAACATCCGACGGCGCCTCCGCCGCCCCTCACCGAGCGTACCGAGGTGCGGACCAAGCCCGGCGGGCAGCTCGAGATCGAGAAGGCGGAGCGGATCGTGACCATCGGCCGGGGATTGAGGAAGAAGGAGGACCTCACCATGATCGAAGCGCTCGCGCGGGCGCTCGGAGCCGAGGTGGGATGCACTCGGCCGCTCGCCGCCGAAGCGGGGTGGCTCTCCGACGACCATTGGATCGGGCTCACGGGCCACCGCGTCCACCCGAAGCTCTACGTCGCGCTCGGAGTCTCGGGAGCGGTCCAGCACCTGGTCGGGATGCGTTCTGCCCGGATCGTGGTCGCGGTCAACCGGGATGCCAACGCCCCCATCTTCGCGCAGGCGGACTACAAGATCGTTGGGGACCTCTACCAGATCGTGCCCGCCCTCCTCCGGGCGCTCGGCGGCTGAACGTCCCGCGTCCTTCGGACCGGCCCGCACCCCAAGAGCACCTAGAGCGTGCGCATCGCCTTCCACAGGTCCCGGCCGATCGCGAGGTTCGACACCCGTCCTCGGCGGACGGCCCGCAGCTGGGCGTTGAGATGCTCGCGCTCGGACCCGTCCACGAAGTACGCCCGATGCAGGAGGGCCGCCACCATCTCGGGGTACGTGCCGTAGATCCGGGGGTTGGCGAAGAACGCGGGGTACCCGCGGTGCCTACGGAGGTCCCGCATCACGAAGCTGGAGGCGAGACGGGCGGAGTAGCGTTCGAGGAAGGAGGCGGCGGCGCTGCCCGCGCGTACCGCCTCCGCAGCGACCTCACCGGCGACGCGGCCGGATTCGATGGCGAAGTCCATCCCTCGCAGCGTCGTGCCCGTGTTCAGGAACAGTTGTCCGGCCGAGCCGGCCAAAAGGAAGCCCTCGCCGCTGAGCGGAGGGACGGAGGCGAGCCCTCCCTCGTTGACGACGCACCCGCTGTACTCGAGCAGGCTGCCCCCCTCGAGGTACCGTGCGATGAGCGGGTGGCGCTTGAAATCCTCGAGAACCTCGTACATCGCGACCCGGTGGCGCACCACCGAACCCAGGTTCAGGATCATCCCGATCGACAGCGAATCCCGATTCGTGTAGAGGAATCCGCCCCCCTCGACCCCCGAGGGGAGGCCGGTCGCCGTGAGCTGGAATCCTTCGTTGCCTTGGAGCTGGAACCGTCGCTCGATCTCGCCCGGCGGCAGGCCGATCACCTGCTTCACGCCGATGCCCACCGTGTCGGGGGACAGCTCGGGCTCGAGACCGGAGGCCTGCGCCGCCACCGCATTGAACCCCTCGGCTACGATCGTCACACTCGCGCGAAGCTCGTCGTCGCCGAGCCGGATGCCCACGACCTTGCCCTCTTCGCGCACGATGCGGTCGACCCGGGAGCCGAAGACGGCGGTGGCCTGCGCGGCCTCGGCCTTGCCGACGAGCCAGGCGTCGAGCTTCGCGCGCAGTACGCTGAAGGAGTTGAACGGGGGTCCTGCGAAGGCGCTGTCGTAGAAATCGATCGAGGTCGCCTGGGTGGGAGTCAGGAGGGAGAGTACGTTCCGGGTGATCGCCCGCTCGACGGGGGAAGGCTCGTCCTTCCAGAACTCCGGGAACATCCGGGAGAGACTGTGGGCGTAGAGGAGGCCCCCCGAGAGCGACTTCGCCCCCGCGCGCGACCCCCGCTCGACCAGGATCACCTGAGCGCCGGCTCGGGCCGCCGAGTACGCCGCCGCCGCCCCGGCGAGCCCGGCCCCCACGACGACAACGTCGACCTTGTCCATGGCGGCGCTACGACCGAGCGGCTCTTGGGGTTTCGCTCCGCGTCCGAGCCGCGGCCCGAGAGGTCTCGGGTCGCGCCGGTCGCCGTGCCACCGGCGTCGCGACCACGGCCGGCGACCCGGACCCCGGACGCTCCGATGGCGGAACTCGTGCGAGGGGGGCCGGTCCGCCGGTGGCCCTGGATCCGCTGCCTCGGGTGGATTGCTTCGCCCTCGTCGCCCTAGGGGGCGTCCTTCGGGTCGGGCGCGGGACCGTTCGGATCCGGCGCGTCCATCTCGATCACGAACGAGCCCACGTACCCGCACGACTGGCAACGGTAGACCTGGCCGGTGATCATGCCCGCCTCGTAGACGAGCCGCGCTGAGCGGCACTGGGGGCACAGAAGGACCGTGTCGTGCGGAGGGCGTTCCCTACGATGTCGCATCGTCGCCCCCGTTCTCGGGTGCGGGTGGCTCCTCGTCCTTCTCCGACGCAACGGGGCCCGGTGCTTCGGGAGTATCGGGGGCCCCGGTGCCGTTCTCGGGCTCGACACCGGCCGCGAGGACCACCGCATCGCGGACTTCGTCGCCCTCGTCCAGGCGGATGACGCGTACCCCCATCGTGCTGCGCCCTTGGGAACGGATGCCTTTCACCGGGGCGCGGATCGTGATACCGTTGCGGGTCGTCACGAGGACCTCGTCATCCTCGCGGGTCGGCAGGACGGCCACGACCGAGCCGTTGCGGCCGCCGGTCGCGATCGTCCGGACCCCCTTCGCCCCGCGCGCCGTCTTGCGGTACTCCTCGATCGGCGTCCGCTTGCCGTACCCCTGGCTCGTGAGCGATAGAAGGAACGGGAGCTGGGAGCGGACCGGTGCCATGGCGACGACCCGGTCTCCCTTCTCGCCGCTCAGGCGGACCCCGATGACGCCGTACGTCGCGCGGCCCATGGTCCGCACGTCGGACAGAGGGAACCGGACGAGTTGTCCGGCGTGCGTCGCGAGGATCACCTCGACCGAGGGGTCGTCGATCAGGGCCACGTCGACGAGCTCGTCGTTCTCGAGCAGGATCGCCTGGATCCCGCTCGTGCGGATGTTCTGGAAGTCGGCGAGCGCCGTCCGCTTGACGAGTCCCGTTCGGGTCGCGAACAGCAGCGAGGCCTCGGCAGTCATGTCGCGGACGGGCAGCAGCGTCTGGACCCGTTCGCCGTCCTTGAGCTTCGGGAGGAGGTTGATCACGGCCTTGCCCCGGGAGTGCCGGCTCCCCTCGGGGAGCTCGTAGGCCTTGAGGCGGTAGACGCGCCCCAGGTTCGTGAAGAAGAACACGTCGTCGTGCGTGCGGGTGACGAACGTCCGGATCACGAAGTCCTCCTCCTTCGTCTCCATCTGGATGAGTCCCCGGCCTCCCCGGCGCTGGCGGCGGTACTGATCGAGCGGCAGGCGTTTGATGTAGCCGTCCCGCGTGACGACGACGACCACGTCGGCGTCCGGGATCAGATCCTCCAGCGTGCGGGCGGTGAACGCCGGGACGATTCGAGTGCGGCGCGGGTCGCCGTACTTCTGCTTGAGCTCCGTGAGCTCGGTGACGATCAGCCCGTCCAGCTCCGCCTTCGACCCGAGGATCGCCCTCAACCGGCGGGCGAGCGATTCCTTCTCCTCCTTCTCCTTCAGGATCGCCTCGCGTTCGAGCGCGGTGAGCCGGGCGAGGCG
>JAKAPG010000111.1 GCA_021823085.1 Thermoplasmata archaeon
ACGTGCCCCCGGGCAAGCAAATCGCCGACGTCATGGGGTACCTGCGCAACGAGTACGCTCAGAGCTCGAACATCAAGAGCCGGACGACCCGGAAGAACGTGATGTGGGCGATCGAGTCGCTCATGGGCCGGGTTCGGGCGTTCAAGCAGCCGCCGCCCCGGGGGGTCGCATTCTTCGTGGGATCCAAGGCCATCGGCGCGGACAAGTCCGAACCGGTGACGTTCATCGTCGAACCGCCGGAACCCCTCAACACGTACCTCTACCGATGCGACTCGACCTTCTTCCTCGATCCGCTCCTCTCGATGGCCCACGAGCCGGACCTCTGGGGCCTGATCGTGATGGATCGCGCCGAGGTGACGCTCGGCTTCTTGCGCGGAAAGCGCGTCGAAGCGCTCCGCAACAAGAACTCCCTGGTCCCGAGCAAGCACGGCCGGGGCGGCCAGTCCGCGCACCGTTTCGAACGGATGATCGAGCACGCGGCCCACGAGTTCTTCGTCAAGATCGCGGAGATGGCCGGGGAGCTGTTCCTGCCGAAGGTCGACGTCCTCAAGGGCGTCATTCTGGGCGGGCCGGGGGCGACGAAGGAGTACTTCTACAAGGAGGGGTTCCTCGATTTCCGTCTCCAGCAGAAGGTCGTCCAGCCTCTCTTCGACACGGGCTACACCGACGACTATGGGCTTCGGGAGCTGGTCGAGAAGGCATCCGGCGTCCTCCACGGGCTCGAGATCAGCGAGGAGAAGCGAATCATCCAGCGACTCCTCGCCGAGATCCGCAAGGGGGATGCCGGTCTTGCCGCCTACGGTCCGGCCAACGTGGAGCGTGCGCTCGAAGCGCGGGCCGTCGACACCCTCCTCGTCAGCGAGGGCATCCGCCGCCGTCGGGTGACGTTCACGTGCTCGGCGTGTTCGAAATCGTTCGAAAGGGTTCTCAGCGACTCCGAGGTCGACGCTGTCCTGGATGGTCCGTGCCCGAACTGCGGCCAGACGCAGATCCACGAGACCGCCAGCGAAGATTACGTCGAGGGGCTGTTCGCGCGCACCGCCGCCTCCGGTGGCGTCGTACGCCTGATCTCGACCGAGAGCGAGGAGGGCGAAATGTTGAGCAAGGCGTTCGGCGGGATCGCCGCCCTCCTCCGTTACCCCCTCGGGCGGACGAGCGAGACCCTCGTCGGGCGCCGCTCCGCCGCCGAAGCGAGCGCCTCTACCAAAGCTGATTGAGCGGGTCGTCCTCGGCTCCCTCGCCGGGGGCCCCGACCGGGGGCGGGGGGTTGCTCGACGGGCGCCGAGCCGTCCTGCCCGTGACCGCAGATCCGGGCGGGTAGAGCGCGGCGTTAGGGTAGTGCGCGGGCGGTAGCTGGCGCCGGCGAGCCACGAAGACCGTGGCGATCAGCGAGATCACAACCACTGCGACCCCGAGGGCGGCCCAAGGACCCACGAGATTGGCCAGGGATCCGGCGGGGCCGATCGTCGCGGGACAGCTCGCGGCCGAGGATTGAAGGCAACTTGCGTAATCGTTGTACGTCGGCTGCGACATCGATTGGCCCGGGACGGTTTGGTTGGAGATCGAGCTGTTCTTGTCGCCGTTGTAGGAGTCCCGCACGCCGGTGCCGAACGACATCGCGGAGGACTGAACCAAGGTCGCGGTGCCCGGCTCGGCGCTCATGTAGACTCGGGCCGCACTCACTTCGCCGAAAATCGCGTTCACCCGCTCCCACTCCGCGCCAAGGTCACCGAAGAACGGTTGCGGGATCGTGGGGGCGATCGCCATGCTGCCGACAACGGTCAGCCGACCCGAGGTCGGCCTGTAGGAGATCACGTTGACGTCGTGGGAATCGAACGACGTCCGGCCCAACGTCGATCCCGCGAACCCCGCGGTCCCGCTGAGAGTGACGTTGAACGGAAGGGCCGTCTGCGTTACGTTGTGGATGTCGTCGCCCTCGGCCCCGGTCTGGTTAATGCTCCAGCCCACGCTCCAGGTCGCGTTCGCGAGGTACGCCGAGGCAGAAGTCCACGTTTCGCGGGGCAACACGGTCACCGGAACGATTCCGAGCGCCGGGACGAACGAGACCTCGGAGTCGGCCGCGTAGGTCGTTTGGGCAACGAGGTCCCGAACGATTAGCCCGTTCGCGTACCGGTCGACGACCGACTCCCGCACGGAGGCACTCGAGACGACGTGGCTGTTCAGAATTCCAATGGCTTGCGTCACGTTGACGGCGAGGTCGCCGGCGTTGCCCGGGGTGATCGTCGCGACGTCCGTGATGTTCGTCCATGCAATGTAGGACTCGGTTGCGTTGTAGCTGATGTTCGTTGTCTCGTACGGTTGGGCGCACGACGGTCGGCAAAAGCTCAGCGAGAGGGAGATCCCGTAGACCTCCTGAAGGACAAGTTCGGAGGTGGTCGCGGACGAATCGATCTGCGTCACATTCGAGACGAAGCCGTAGGTGGCCCCCCCGAGCAATGCTTCGTGGGAGGCGGCACCCGCGTGAACGTCCAGCACTCCGCCGAACAAGCTCGCTGCCGAGACGGCAGCGCCCGGTGAGGCCGGAGCCGCCGAGGCCGTCGGGGCAAACGATGCGATGGCGGCGGAAGCGACGAGTGCCAGGCCGACCGCGACGGCCGCCGCCGGAATCCGGGTCGATGTCCGGGGCAGTATCCTCATGGTGGCAGCTCAAGAACGGCCGCCCAACATAAGGGAGCGTTCTCCAGCGTACCGGTGGCGCTGGACCCCGTGCTAAGGTGTCTTCCTGCCCGGCTGCCCGTGCATGGGCACCCCCAAGTGCATTTCGGTTATATCGCGCGCGGGCTCGCAGGGGTCCCCATGGCCTAGAACGAGGGAAAGGGGGGAACGAAGCTGCGGTCGCTCACGGAGACAGAGGCCAGCGTCATCGCGACACTGTTGGCGGCACGTCCCGAGCGCGAGCGAGAGCGCCTTCGTCAGATTGGCATCGCGCGCTCCACCTACTATGCCGTTCGACGTCGCGCCTACGTCGAGGGTTGGCTCCAGGACCGATACATCCCGGACCCGAGCCGCCTCGGCCGGCCCTACGCTACCTTCGCGGTGTCTCGACCCTTTGCGGACCGCCTCGAGGACCTGAAGCAGCCGGCACCGAAATGCGGCCCGCCGACGGTCCTCTGGACGAGCCCGCAACTGGCGCTCGGGATCTTCTTCCACGCTCGACCGGAAGACGGGTCGGCGATCCTTCGGAAGTGGGAGGAGAGTCGGGTCACGGCCTCGAATGTGGGCCTGACGGTCGACGTACGGGGCCCCGCCATACCCGTCTACTTCGACTTCGAGGGACTGTGGGACCACATTACCGGCGCTCCGGGGACCCTTTCCTATCCCCACGGGCTCGGGGGCGTACCGGAGGACGACGATCGTGCCGTCCTCACGCCGCACTCGATCTGGGCGCTCGGCAATCTTCTCAACCGTCCGTTCCGCGAACGGGAGCGAGGGGAGGACGGGCATCAGCTCGGAGCGTTCGGTCTGCCGTTTTCCGAGCGTCGCCTATTGTCCCGCGGCTGGGTAACGCACCGCGTACTCCTGAACCCTGCCCGCATACCCCCGTACCTCGGACGATCCTTGGGACGCGTGTTCCTGATCACGGGCTCGCCGCGCAGGGAGGCACGGCCGGAGCTTCTGTTCGCGCGATTGACCCGCGAATGCCGGGTCTTCCCATTCCTCTACGTCGCGGCCCCGGAGCGATGGCTGATCGGAGGTTTGGGAGGCGAGCCCGGCCCGACGGCCGAGGAGGACGATCGCCGGCAACGCGCACCGGTACTCGCCACCATCCGCGAGTCGCTGGAGGCCATCCAGATCCTTCAGGAGCCGGCGTCCGCCCTCTCGATGTCGATCGACCATCGCTATGACCAACTGGTCCCTCCTCGCCCACCGCCACCGAGCTAGCGAACGTGCGAGCTTGGCTCAGTTGCCGGCGGTGACCCGGGAGTGGCTCTACGGCAACGGTGATACGGGGGGAGACTCCCTTGGGGTAGGGCGCGTAGCCTAGCCCGGATAGGGCACCGGGTTCCTAACCCGGCGGTCGAGGGTTCAAATCCCTCCGCGCCCGCGTCGCCCGTCACCTCGTTGACGGTAGTTCGTTCGTGGGGACAATCGCACAATATGGGCACGACGGTGGCCGTCCGCCAGCGGACCCGCGAGGCGCCCGGCATGCTCAAGTCCGGCGAGGAGACATACGACGAGATCATCACGCTACGATGGGCCAACCCCTCGAACCGCCCGGGCTGCGCGGAGTTCGATCCCCGCTCCCGTTCCGATGAGTTCGAGCCGGCCGCGGATATGCCGGCCGAATCCCGAGCACGCCGGGCCCGGGGTCTAGGGTGTGCCATTGCCCTTGATCCTTCATCGCAAGGCTCCGGCGGGGTTCTTCCAACCGCCGCCCATCGTTCGGTCCATCCGTGAGAGGACGATCCGACGGATATCGGCCGACCGATCGCGTACGCCGGTTCGAAGCCGCGGCGCTAATGAAAACCGTAACCCGGCGCTCGCGACGGCGTGGAGCGTGCGCACGACGCTCCGTCGCACGCACCCGAAAAGCCTACACACCCCGGTCATCCATGGTTGGGCTGATATTCCGTCACCGCTGGGAGCGAACGAACGATGGATCGATACGAACGCGTCCCGATCGAAGAGGAGTCTCGGGAAGAGCGGGTCAAGAAGTTCGCGCTGATCGATCAGCCCTACACCCTCGAGCAGGCGATGGTCGAGGGTCAACGTTGCCTCGAGTGCGCGATGCCGTACTGCATCCAGGGTTGCCCTATCACGCAGGACTGCCGGGGGTACAACGTCCTCGTCGGACAGGGGAGGTTCGACGAGGCGGCCCGATTGACGCTGCGCGAGAACCCCCTCGCGACCGTTCTGTGCAAGACCTGCTATCACTTCTGCGAGGACGACTGCATCATGGCCGGTCGCGGGGTGCCGATCGCGATCCGCCATCTGAAGCGGGCCGCGCTCGACTTCGGCAACTCCGATCTGCTCTACGTGCCTTCCCGGCGGAAGGAGGAGAGGATCGCGGTCATCGGGGCGGGCCCGGCGGGTCTCATGGCCGCGTGGGATCTCGCCGTGCGCGGCCACCCCGTGACCGTGTTCGAGAACGAGCCGTTCCTCGGCGGACAGATCAACACGATCCCCCGGTACCACCTGGACCCCGACGACCTCGACACCGACCTCGCCCGGTGGAGGAATCTCGACATCACCTACGTCGTCGGAAAGAGGGCCGGGATCGACTACACCCCCAAGAGCCTGCTCGAGGAGGGGTACGAAGCGGTCCTCGTGACCATCGGCGCATCGAAGGCGCGCGAGCTTGGCATTCCCGGTGAGCACCTCCCCGGGGTCTATCACGCTCTCCCGTTCCTTCTCGCGATGAACAAGCGGCCGGAGGGACTCTTCGGGCGCAAGAACCGTGAGGTCGTCGTGATCGGCGCCGGCGACGTCGCGCTCGATGCCGCACGCTCGGCCCGTCGTCTCGCGGGCGGAGGCAACGTGAGGCTGGTCTATCGCCGGGGCCCCGAGGACATGAAGGCGACGGAGGAGGAGAAGAACGGGGGCCGGGTCGAAGGAGTGGAGTACGTCTTCTACCGTTCGCCGAAGGCGATCCTTGGGACCGACCGTGTGGAGGGCATCGTCGTGGAGCGCACGGAGCACGGACCGTTGGACCCAAAGGGGCGGCGCACGCTCGTCACAGTGCCGAACTCCGATGAGACGATCGAGTGCGACATGGTCATCGTCGCGGTCGGCGAGGTCCCCCAGGCA
>JAKAPG010000112.1 GCA_021823085.1 Thermoplasmata archaeon
TCTTTTCGGATAGTGTCTTAGCCGGCCGGAAGGAGGTTTCACGCAGCCGGGTTTCGACCGATGCGTATCCCTGCGTGGCCAAGGCGCCGCTTTCCTCTACCCGAGGCCCGTTCAGCCCGCCCGTCAACCCTTCCGTCACCGCATGAGCTCCCTCAACTCAAATTAGGTAGTTCGCCAATCGAGGACGCGATGCGGGGGATGGATTCGACGGTCCCAGGAGTCCCGGTTCTCCAAGCCCGTGAGCTGGTCAAGCGGTTTGGCCGGAAGCTTGTCCTCGACGGGGTCAACCTCGACGTTCGCCCGGGGGAGGTGGTGGCCCTCGTGGGCGAGAACGGCTCGGGGAAGACTACCCTCCTTCGAATGCTGGGTGGTCTTCTGCGCCCCGATGCTGGGTGGACGGACGCCCGGACCGAGATTGGTTACTGCCCTCAGATTCCCGGCCTCATCGAGCTTCTGAATGCCGAAGAACACCTTCGCTATTTCGGCGCGGCGAGGAATCTTCCGGGCGATGTGGCCGTTTCGCAAGGACGCAGGTTGCTCTCGGAGCTGAGGTTTCCTATCGACGACACCACCTCGGTGCGATACCTGTCGAGCGGGAGTCGACAGAAACTCAATCTTGCGCTCGCTGCCCTAGGAGATCCCGGCATCCTCCTTTTCGATGAACCGTACCAGGGGTTCGACCACGGAAGCTACGTCAGCTTCTGGGACCGCATTCGTGCTTGGCAGGATCAGGGCCGTGCCATCATTGTGGTAACCCACCTCCTCGTGGAGCGCCAACGGGCGGATCGCGTTCTCGAGCTCGCGGTCCACCGTGGCTCGACGACCGTCCCGCCGGTAGCCTCGGGGGTTTCGTGACCTCGGCCCGTCGAATCGCCACCGCCGCCGTCATGCAGGGTCGCGATCTCTTCCGCCGATACGTCGCGCTCGCCCTCATGGTCGCCCTGCCCCTCCTCTTCTACTTCGCCTTGCTTCCCGGGGGTTATGCGATCATGGTCGGAGGAATCGGGCTCATGTGGTCGATCTCGGCCGCGGCGCTGTTCGCCGTCCTTGCATCTCGGGATACCGACCCGCGCCTCGTGCTTTCTGGTTATCGTCCTTGGGAACTCCTCGTCGGTCGCTGGCTCCTGCTCGAAGGGCTCTCGGCGCTGTTGGTCGGGGCCTTTGTGGCGCTCTTTTTAGCGATCTCCCGGCCCACAGCACTGGTCGAGCTCGTCCTGGGCGTCGCACTCTCCGGTTTCATTGCGGTCCCGGTCGGACTCACCCTCGGCGCGCTCTTGCCGAGGGAGCTTGAGGGCACCCTCGTGATCATCGCCTTGGTGGGAATCGAGCTTACCCTACCCGGGAATTCGTCGCTCGCACCCTATCTTCCCCTCTATGGACCTAGCCAGCTTCTCGCCGCCGCCGCAGCGCTCCACGGCATCTCCCCACCACCCCTCTGGGTTTCCGTTGTCCATGGACTTGCGTATGCGGCCGCCCTCACCCTCCTCGCGGCTCTCCTTTGGACGCTGAAAGTCCGAACGGTCCACCCCGGTCCCGGTCGTGGGGTATGGCGCCACCACTGACGGTCTCGGTCGCCGCACGGTCCACTGCGGAAGGTCGGTAAGGGCTGCCCTCCCCTCTCGGAACATCCGATCTTCTGTTACGAGGTCAAAGTCGGCCGGGAAAACCAGCTCCGGCGTGGACCACACTTTTCGACCCCGGATCAAGGACGACTTATGGTCCGAACGTCTATCTAGCCGGAGGGATTCCAGCGGCTATGGCCACGTTTGCGATTGCCTTCCCCCTTCTCGAAGGAAAGGAGGCGGCATTGAGGCGGTTCGCCAAGGACCTGGGTGGTCCTCAGAGCAAGTCCTTTGACGAGTCGCAACGACGTCTGGGAATATCGAAGGAATCCTGGTTCCTTCAGCCATCACCCGGCGGTCATCCGATTGTGATCACGTTTGATTCTCCCGATGTCCCTCGCGCGCTCGAACTCTTTAGCAAGTCACGAGATCCGTTTGACGTCTGGTTCAAGGACGAAGTCAAGGGAATGACCGGGGTCGCCCTGGGTGGCCCACCCCCCCTCCTCCGGAAGAACTCGTCCGCTACCAGCGCTAGAAGACACGCGGTAACCAGCGCCCCGAGACCACCCAAAGGAGTGCCTAGATCTGGTGCCGACCGGCACAACCCAGGGATCGACGCTCTCACTATGTCGTACTTCCCGGTTTCAGCCGAAGGACCCACGTGCGCAGCTCCATCATGCCCAAGCCACTCGTTAATCTCGCGGCTTGCTATGGGGCGAGTCGAACGACCGGATGAACCGATTTGAGTCTCAGTTGCTGCTCGCGGAACCAGCCGTTTCCATCTTGGTCCGAAGCATTCCACTCGAAGACCGTCCGCCACTCCCCCCGGATTGGCTGCGTGTCGAGATGCTGGAGAGGTACCAGATTCTTCGGCACGTTTGCATCGATGCGGGATCGACCGTTCTTGAGGTAGGATCGGGACCCCATGCGATTGCTACGGTACCACTAGCGTTCATGGTCGGAGCCGCGGGGTCTGTGATGGCTGCGGAGCCATCAAGGTGGGGTCGCTTCCGAGCGATCGTTGCGGCCAGCGGGATGACGGACCGGATTCACCCGGTCCGGTGTGACGCCCGCCACTTGCCCTTCGAGAGCAGTTCTGTCGACCTCTCGGTGTGTCTCCATGGCATTCGCTCGTTGGGGGGCCCGGAGAACCTGGTGACAATTCTCCGGGAGATGCTTCGTGTCGCCCCTCGGATTATCCTTGCGGAAACGCTGCCGGTCGCAAAGAACGACGCCCAGCAGGCCCACCTGGCGATGTACAATCTCCGTCACGAGGTTTTCAAGATGGCCTACGGCCGCCAAGATGATCTCCCATATCCCTCGATGGACACGCTCGTCGCGCTGGTCGAGAGAGCCGGTGGTTCCGTCGAGGCGTCGAGGGCCTTGGAGATGGACTTGCCGCACGCGCTCGCACACTTTCCCCGCGCCCTGATCGAAGAGGTGCCCGATGGAATGGAACGGGAGAGCCTTCTTCGAAGATGGGATGAGGCCGATGCCCTTGCGCAGCGTTTCGGGACCGATCATCCTCCCGTTTCGCTCGTAATCGCGGCTCGAGCGTAGGGTCCCTTACCCACAGGATCTTGACCGGCTTAAATGTGGCGGCAGGCCGAGTTTTGGACTCTTCGGAGCGTCGTGCGGTTAAGGTGCGCGATGCGCGCACCATCGAGATCATGGTTCTCAACCGACGCGCCGAGCCGATGTCTAGGTGGGGGCTCCTCACCGATTGGCTCGAGGACTCCTGCGCCCCCTTCCTCGTGACCCTACCCCCCGACATACTCTACGACAACCGCTTCTACCGCGCCATAGACCGTCTCCGGGCGAGACCGGATTCCCTCGAGGTCAAGGTCTCGAGCGAGGTGATCTGTCCCCTCACTTCGCACCCCGGCCTCTTCCTCCACGACCGCACGAGCACCTGGTTCGAGGGGAGCCACGCCGAGTTCGGTGCCCGCAGTGGCTACGCCCCGGACCTTCGGACGAACCGGCCCCGTGTCAAGTGGGAAATGGTCGCCACCGAGGACGGGTGGCCGTGATCCTCACGGTCTTCACCGGCAACACCAAGGACGACCAGACACCGAAGACGATACGAGACCCCTTCTCCCGTGTTTTCCGGATCCGGGCCGGGGTGTACCTGGGGAATCGGGGGATAGAGAATGACAAGGAGGCGACCCCGGACCTCGAGTCCGACGGGGTCCGCCGGATCCTAGCGGTGAGGAACGACGAGCACGAGGACATGCTTCGGGCGGCTCAGGGAACGTCTCTCGTGGCGGTGAGTCTGAGGAACGAGGTCTGGGAGGTGATTCTCGACCGGGAATGTTTCGTCATGCCGCTCAACGAGGCGCGCCGGAAGAAGGAGTTGGCGACGCTGGAGCGGAAGGGCGGGCCATCATCGTCGCGCAGCGGGGTCGCGTGGGCAAGGCGAATCACCGCGCGACCCTGAAGGCGTGCCAAGATGCGTTGACCGAGGCGCCTCTGAGGAACCTCTTCGCCATCGGTTGGGACGAGGGGACGGTGTCGATCCTGCTGGCCCGGATGAAAGCGACGGTGGCGTTTCGGAAGCAATGGGCAGGGTGGTGGGCCCTGCGGACCATCACCGAACTTCCGACGGAGGAGGTGGCCGGACCGTATCTGCAGCTCGCCCGGGCGGAGGAGCGGCACGCCGTGGTCAAGGGGCCCCTGTCGGTCCGGTCCCCATATCACCGGCTGGAGGCGCGGGTGGGAGCCCACCGGCTCGTCTGCCATCTCGCCGCGCTGCTGGTGCGGCGCATGATTGGTGGGCGAAGAAGGCCGGGCTGAAGGACGGGGAGGGCGAGCCGCTCACCGGCCTCTCGACGCCCCAAGGGTTCCGGAAGGTGAGGGCCTACGAGACGGAGTTCCTCGGGACCGGATAGATACGGATCGTGACGACGAAGCGGAAGCCGCTCCAAGAAGCCGCCCTGAGGGCGGTCGACGTGGACGGCGAGAGGTTCCTGGGAGGCTGGACTTGCCTCCTGCAGCCCCTCGGTGTAGGAAAACTTTCGTCGGGGTTGGCCCCCTCGACCGGCTATCGGAGAATCGCGCTACCCCTGTGCCGAACTCGGATCCGGGCGCCGGCATCGCGCGGACCCGACTCACAATACAGACAATAAAGATTGATAGACCTATTTAGACTACCGGTCAATTACTTAAGTGTTCCAGAGAAATTCCAGCCTCGATGACAGGGTCCGCCTCGAACGTGACAGGGTCCGCCTCGAACGCAACGGCCGGACGAGATATCCTCCGACCGCTCGACGACGTGAAAGTCCGGCGCTTCCATTGGAAGACCGTCCTCATCTCAGGGATGGGGTTCTTCACCGACGCCTACGACCTCTTCGTCATCGGCGTCCTGGTGGCGATGTTCGTCTTCTACCAGCCGTTCTCTATTCCCGGGACCTTGGTGAACATCCCGTTCTTCGGGAATGTAGCACCAATCACGGGCCTCGGGTTGCTGGGCGCCTCTGCGATATTCGGCGCGGCGGTCGGACCCTTCGTATTCGGTCGTTTGGGTGATCTGTTCGGGCGAAAGACCATCTATGGTATCGAAATGCTGATCCTCGTCGCAGGGGCTATCCTGTCCTCCCTGGCTTGGAGCTTCGCCGCTCTCATCGTCTTCCGGATCATCCTCGGGATTGGGATCGGCGGCGACTACCCGATGAGTTCCACCATCATGAGCGAGTACTCGAACATGAAGAGCCGAGGTCGGCTTGTCGGCACGGTCTTCGCCATGCAGGGGTTCGGCCTGTTGAGCGGAGTGGTTCTCGGCCTCGGCCTACTGACCGTCTTCCCTCACTCGCTTGATATGGTCTGGCGGGTCCTGCTCGCAGCCGGCGCCGTGCCCGCAATGGCCGTGTACTTCTGGCGCCGCCGACTTCCCGAGACACCACGGTTCACCCTTCATGTGAAGGGCAACGCGACGGAGTCCGCCCGGGTCGTTGGCAACCTGACCGGCGTTGACGTCCCCGCCGACGCCCGCGCGGTTCGTGCCTCGAGCGGAACGTACGGAGACTTCCTCACTCGATACTGGCCTCTGATCGTGGGCACAGCCGTCAGCTGGTTCTTGTTCGACATCTCGTTCTACGGGACCGGCATTTACACGCCCACCCTGATCAGCTCCCTCAGCCTGGGGTATGCTACTGGCCTCACCCCGGTCCAGCATCTTATCATCGCCGAGGAATATCGG
>JAKAPG010000113.1 GCA_021823085.1 Thermoplasmata archaeon
GGGTCGCCGGGGCGGCCACCGCCGGGGGCGGCGGCGGCGAGTCGACGAGCCGTCTCTGGTGGCTGCCCCTGAGCAGCGCGGCGGCGTCCCAGTCGAAGACCTCCGTGACCCGGGCCAGGGTCTGCGCGACGCGGTCGGCGTAGTAGCCGAAGTCGGGCTTCCGGGTGAAGGGCCGTCCGTCGATCCACGGCTCGACCTCCTGCGGGGTCCGCCGTGCGTCCGTGACGATCCACGCGACCTTCATCCCCGGGATCACGTCGTACCCCTCCTCCTTGAGCTGTCGGAAGACCCGCAGGAACGGCAGCGCGTCCCGCGTCGCCTCGTTGTACTCCTCCTCGGCACGGACCGACCGGGCGATGACGAGACGTTCGACAGGAACCTCGCCGTCGCGGCAGCGCGCGACGAGCTCCCGTGCCCGTTGGACCGCACGGTCGGTCTCCCCCTTCAGGACGAGGTCGAACACCTCGAGAAGCGCCTCGGACTGGTAGTCGAAGGCGTCGGTCCGCCGGGTCTCGTAGCCGCGGATGACGAGCTCCTCTTTCGGCCAGGCCGTCCGCCCGACATAGCGCTTCTTCGCCCCGTGGGAGAACAGCGACTCGTACACCGATTGGAACTCGAAGGTGACCCCCTCGTGCGTGAACCGTCGGGAGATGTCCTCGCCGAACGCCCGTGCTCCCTCGAGCGAGGGGGTCGGGGAGCGCACGAAGACGCTGTCCGTGTCCGAGTAGACGACCTCGTGGCCGTCCGCCTCCAGCGCCCGGATGATCGAGGTGATGGACTCGCGCGCGAAGGCCGTGATCGCGGCACCGATGTCCTTGTTCGTGAACCGGTAGAAGCTCGAGGCCAGGACCCCGTAGAACGAGTTCATCAGGATCTTGACGGCGTTCTGCAGTCCGTCGAAGTACTCCCGTTGCTCCGGGGCCGTCGCCTCGCGGGCCAGGCGTCGGAAGCGGTCGCGGTCGGCGAGCAGTTCCTTGAGGATGCGGGGGATGATCCCGATCCTCTCCTGCGGGGGGAGGAACCGGGCCCCTCCCTCGGGGCTCTGGGTCGTCCCCGAGGGGGAGAGCGTGGTGAAGCAGATGTTCCGGGCAATGATGATGCTCGGATACATCGACTTGAAGTCGAGGACCGAGACCCACCGGTAGATGCCCGGCCGGATGGCGTGGACGTACCCTCCCTCGATCGGCGCCTCGCGCCGGGCCCGGTGCGTCGGAGGGACCCCGACCCCCTCGCGGTCGGCCCGAGGGATGAGCATCGCATCGATGAAGAGGCTCGTTCGGCCGTTGAGCCCCTCCTCGAGGGGAAGGTGCGCGACGGTCGCGAGATCGGCGGCCTTGTCGATCGCGCGGAGCCGTTGGAGGATCCTCAATGCGAGGTCGGCGTCGTGCTCGCAGTACTCCATGACGCGCTCGCGGTCGCGCGCCCACTCCTCCGAGATGTTCCGCCGGTCGACGTCGAGCTTCCGGTCCCCGAGCAGCAGCCGGGCGACGAACTGCAGGCTCTCCTGCTTGGGCCGGAGCTCCCGCCGGGCCGACCACCAGGCGTCCGCGAAGACACGGCCCGGCGCCCGCCAGAGCCGCTCGCCCGCGTCCTTGACCTCGCCCCCGTCCCGGCCGAAGGCGAGGGGTTCGAGTCCGAGCGCCTGCGCCCGCTCGAGCAGGAGGGGGATGTCGTAACCGCCGATGTTGTAGCCGGTGATGACGTCGGGATCGGACTCGCGGACGACGCGGACGAACTGCCGGAGGATTTCCCGTTCGTCGTCCGCGCTGAGGCGGAAGCCGGTCTTCCCCTGGGCCCCCCGGTCGACCTTGCCGCAGATCGTGAAGATCGTGCGCTCCCGGATGGCGTTCTCGATGTCGAAGGAGAGGATCGTGAGCGGCGGGCGGAACGGCTCCGCGGGGCGGATGTCGGAGGTGTCGCTATGGACCACCCGCACGACCTGCCCCACGCTGTAGAGCTGGGCGACCTCCGCCGGCTCCGGTTCGGCCTCGAAACGGACGGTCAGGCCGAGGTTCTTGTCGTAGAGGAAGCGGTGGATGAACGGAATGTCGCAGGCCAGCACGCTCGCCTCATCGCCCGCCCGACGATACCGCTCGCGGTAGTCGGGGACCAGCCACGGGCTGTGCAGCGTCACGCGGAGCGCCGCCCGGTCCCTTCCGCCCACCCACAACGACCGATCCTCGACCCGAACGATCTGGGGGTCCGCGGTCAGGCGATCGCGAGCCTCGGCCGACGGTTCGACCAGGTCGAAGTACGGCCGGAATCCGTAGTACCGGGCCACCACGGACGTCCCGTCCCGGGTCTTGCCGTAGAGCTCGACTACGACATCGGAGCCTACGGAACGGTAGGAACCGCCCAGCAGGAACAGGTCGAGCGTCTCCACGGGCCGGGGAGCGAGGGACGGGTTAAAGGGTTTGACGCAGGACGCGGTCAAGGACGCGGCCCAGACGACGCAGGTCGTCGGCCCACCGCGGCGCGAGCACGGGATTGTGGAGGATCGCGGCCGGGTGGAGGAGGGGGACGAGCGGGCGGCCGTTCCACACGAGCTCGCATCCGGCGACCCGGGTGATGGGACCGGCCCCCGGCACGAGCTCGGAAAGGGCGTGGCGTCCCAGCGTGATGACGAACCGCGGGTCGAGGAGGTGCAGCTGCCGCTCGAGGTACGGGCGGCAGGCCACGACCGAGGCCCGGGGGAGCCGGTTCGCGGGCGGCCGACACTTGACGAGGTTGACGATCCCGAACTCCTCCGGCCCCAGCCCGAGATCGGCGATCGCCCGGTCGAGCCGCCGCCCGGAGGCGCCGACGAACGGCCGACCGGCCAGATCCTCCGCGCGGCCGGGGGCTTCCCCGATCCACACCACCGTCGGCCGCTCCCCTCCCCGATAGACCACCGCGTGCGTGCGGGTCCCCGCGAGCGGGCAGCGTTCGCACCGCTCGATCTCCCGGCGGAGACCGCGCCAGGCCGCCGTCCTCAACGGGGCGGCCGCTCGCCGGGGGGTTCGAGGCGCGTCGCCCACGGCCATCGAGCGGGGACGTGGGCCTTCAGGATTGCGGCCCGGCCCGCGCCCCGCGGAGCGGAGCGCTCTCGGCGACCGGCGAGGGTGTGCGAAGCTCTTGCGCGGACGAATCTTAAATACAGGGACCCGCTGGCTCGGGCCCCCGAGCACTCACGATGGCTCCACCGTCAGGGATGAACACCGCCGGACGGCTCCATGCCCTCCGCCAGCGGCGGCGCTGGTCCGACCGCTACTACAAGCGCCGGACCCTCCACCTCAAGGAACGCTCGGACCCGCTCGAGGGTGCGCCCCAGGGCCGCGGGATCGTCATCGAGAAGGTGGGGGTCGAGGCGAAACAGCCCAACTCGGCGATCCGCAAGTGCATCAAGGTTCAACTGATCAAGAACGGCCGCCAGATCACCGCCTTCGCGGTGGGGGACGGCGCCATCAACTTCATCGACGAGCACGACGAGGTCCTCGTCGAGGGGATCGGAGGCCGGATGGGCCGGTCCTACGGGGACATCCCCGGTGTCCGCTACAAGGTGATCCAGGTGAACGGCGTCTCGTTGGACGAGCTCGTCCGCGGCCGCAAGGAGAAGCCCCAGCGATGAGCGCGACCCCTGTGCCGTCGGTCGTTGTCGACTCCGAAGAGGGCCCCGGTCCGGTCGTGCAGCGGCCGGCGGCTCCCCCGCCGCCCCCGTTCCCGTTGCCCCCGCTGTTCGGGAAGTTCCCGTTCGAGGGGATCGAGGTCCACGACCCGGGGCTGCAGCCTTACCTCTACCTTCACCCGATCTACTCGCCGCACTCCGAGGGGAAGCTCTCGGGACGGCCGTTCATGAAGACGCACATGCATCTCGTGGAACGGCTCGCGAACCACCTGATGAAGGGCGGGAAGTTCACGGGGAAGAAGTCGAAGGCGCTCTCGACGGTCCGCCGCGCCTTTGAGGAGCTCAGCGACAAGGAGCACCAGAACCCCCTGCAGCTCCTGGTGAACGCCGTCGAGAACGCCGCGCCTCGCGAGGAGGTCACCCGGCTGCAGTTCGGCGGCATCTCGGTGCCCCGCGCCGTCGATGCCGCTCCGGCCCGGCGGGTCGCCGTCGCGATCCGCAACCTCGCCCAGGGCGCGATCCAGGCGTCCCGGAAGTCGACGAAGCCGATCTACTCGTGCCTGGCCACGGAGATCGCCCTCGCGGCGAAAGGCGACCTGACCAGTTTCGCCGTCGGCCGGAAGGAAGAGGTCGAGCGCGTCGCCCAGTCGGCGCGGTAAGGCCCGGGACTCACGCATGACGCATATTCGCAGCGAGCTGGCGAAGGCCATCCCCGATATGATGCGCCAGCGCGAACGGATCCGCAACATCGGCATCGTCGCGCACATCCACCACGGGAAGACGACCCTCTCGGACAACCTCCTCGCGGCCGCCGGGATGATCTCGAACGAGCTCGCGGGCAAGCAGCTCTACCTCAACTTCGACGAGCAGGAGCAGGCCCGCCTCCTCACGATCAACAACGCGGACGTCACGATCGTCCACGAGTTCGAGAAGGAGAACTATCTGATCAACCTCATCGACACTCCCGGGCACGTCGACTTCGGCGGGGATGTGACGCGCGCGATGCGCGCCGTCGACGGAGCCGTCGTCGTCGTCTGCGCCGTCGAGGGCGTCATGGCCCAGACGGAGACCGTCCTGCGTCAGGCGCTCCGCGAGAAGGTCAAACCGGTCCTCTTCATCAACAAGGTCGACCGGGCGATCAAGGAGCTCAAGCTCACCAGCGAGTCGTTCCAGAAGCGGTTCGCGGCGATCATCGCCGAGGTCAACGAGCTCATCCGCCGGATGGCGCCCGAGGAGTTCGTCGAGGACTGGACCGTCGACCCGCGGGACGGGTCGGTCGCCTTCGGCAGCGGCTACGAGAACTGGGCGATCAGCGTGCCCTACATGCAGCGCACGGGCGTCAAGTTCCCCGACATCGTGGAGTACGTCTCCTCCGGCCGCTCCCGCGAGATCGCCCAGAAGGCCCGCATCAACGACGTCGTGTTCGACATGGTCGTGCGGCACCTCCCGAACCCGATCGATGCGCAGAAGTACCGCATCCCCAACATCTGGAAGGGCGACATCGGCAGCTCCGTCGGCCAGGCCATGGTGAGCACCGACGCGGCCGGTCCGACGGCGTTCATGGTCACCGACATCACGATGGACCCGAACGCCGGCGAGATCGCCACGGGCCGCCTCTTCTCCGGCCGCCTCCAGAAGGGCATGGAGCTCTCCGTCGTCGGCACGAAGGTCCGCAACCGGGTCCAGCACGTCTCGCTGTTCATGGGTCCCGAGCGGCTCATGGTCGAGGAGGTCACCGCCGGCAACATCGCCGCGGTGATCGGCCTCACCGACGCCTTCGCGGGCACCACGATGTCGAACGCGCCGGAGATGGTGCCGTTCGAGGAGATCCGCCACGTCTCCGAGCCCGTCGTGACCGTCGCGATCGAGCCGAAGCATATGAGCGACCTCCCGAAGCTCATCGAGACGATGCGCAAGGTCGGCAAAGAGGACGCAAGCCTGAAGGTCGAGATCAACCAGGAGACCGGCGAGCACCTCCTCTCGGGCATGGGCGAGCTCCACCTGGAGATCACCCAGTACCGGATCGTCAACGACTACAAGGTCGAGATCGAGGCGTCGAAGCCCATCGTGGTCTACCGCGAGACCGTCAAGGCCCCGGGCGGACCGTTCGAGGGCAAGTCGCCGAAAGATCGGAA
>JAKAPG010000114.1 GCA_021823085.1 Thermoplasmata archaeon
GGACAGTGGCGTCCGAGCGTGTGTCGACCGCCGCCGGTGCGGTCTGCATTCCGATCGCGACCGACATCCGAGAGCCCGGTCCCCAGTCTCCCTTGTAATAGCGGCACGGGACCAGCCGCTCGCCGATCAGCTCCTCGCCCGCGCAAAGGGATCCGGCCGGTGCGAGGATCTGCCCTCGCTCGACCTGATCTACCTCGACCCCCTTCAGGGCCACTCCAACGCGCTCGCCCGTCCCGGCCTCCTTGACGTCGACGTCATGGACCTGAATCGATCGGACCTCGACGGTCCTGTCGGTCGGCCACAATCGCAGATGCTCGTGGACCTTCAGCGTCCCCGTGCGGACCACGCCCAGCGCGACCGTCCCGACTCCCTTGACCGGGAAGACGTGGTCGATCGGCGCGGCGACCGGCCCGGGATCCGGCGGGACCCTCCACGAGTCGACCGTCGCGCGCAGCTGCGCAGGGTCCAGCGGCCCGCGGGGTACCGACTCGAGACGGGTGCCCCGCAGTGCGCGTCCGAGCTCCTCCACCCCGACCGCCGGTCCGGTGACGATCGTGGTCGGGAGGTCGAACAGATCGACGGTCGCGATCGTCTCGGCGACCGGGCGGCTCAGCTGCTCGACGACGAGCACGCATCGGTCGGCCATCGCGAGCGCGGAGAGGAGCGGCGCGAACTTCTCGGGAAAATGGGTCGGCTCAACGAGGGTGGTGTGGTGGCCGTCGTGGCTCGAGTCGAAGAGCGTGAGGTCGGACTGGGTGCCCTTCTTTCCGAGCTGGGACGCAACGCCGGGGGCTCCGACGACCGCGACCGTAACGCCGCTCATGCCGCGCGGGGCGCTCCGGCCTCCTTGGCCTTGCCGGCGGTGAGCGTGATCGTGCCGTTCTTCGCGTCGACCCGGACCTCGCTCCCATCCCGGATCTCCCCGGCGAGAATCTTCACCGTGAGCGGATCGACGACCAGCCGCTGGACCGCGCGTCGAAGAGGGCGGGCGCCGAACTGAGGATCGACCCCTACTTCGGCGAGCCCTCGGCGCGCCGCCTCGGTCAGGGTGAGGTGGATCCGCCGCTCGCTCAGTCGGCGGTCGACCTGGGCGAGCTGGAGGTCCACGATCCGTTCGATCTCCTTCGAGGTCAGCGAATGGAAGATCACGGTCTCGTCGATCCGGTTGAGGAACTCGGGCCGGAAGTGCTCGCGCAGCGCGCGTTCGATCCGGGAGGCCCGCTCCGCCTCCGTGTCGGCCGCCTCTTCCGTGCCGAGGTTGCTGGTCATGATGACGACCGTATTGCGGAAGTCGACGGTGCGGCCCTGCCCATCGGTCAGCCGGCCATCATCCATCAACTGGAGGAGCACGTGGACGACGTCGGGATGCGCCTTCTCGATCTCGTCGAAGAGCACGACGGTGTAGGGGCGGGTGCGGACCGCTTCCGTGAGCTGACCCCCCTCCTCGTAGCCCACGTACCCGGGAGGGGCCCCGATCAGCCGCGCCACCGTGTGCTTCTCCATGTACTCGCTCATGTCGATGCGGACGAGGGCCCGCTCCGAGTGGAAGAGGAACTCGGCCAGCGCCTTTGCGAGCTCGGTCTTTCCGACCCCGGTCGGCCCGACAAAGAGGAACGTGCCGATGGGCCGGTTCGGATCTGCGAGCCCGCTGCGGGAACGTCGCACCGCACGGCTCACCGCCTCGACGGCCTCGTCCTGACCGATCACGCGTTGGCGGAGTTCGTCCTCCATGTGCTGGAGGCGCTCTACCTCGCCCGCCAGCATCCGGCTCACGGGCACCCCGCTCCACTTCGCGACCACCTGAGCCACATCCTCCTCGGTCACCTCTTCGCGCAGGAGCGGTCGGTTGCCGGCCCCTCCCTCGGCGAGAGCGGTCGCCGCGTCGAGCTTCTTCGTAAGCTCGGGGATCGTACCGTAGCGCAGGCGGGCGGCGGCTTCGAGGTCCGAGGTGCGGACCGCGTCCTCCTCCTGGGCCTTCGCCCGGTCCAGCTCGGCTCGAAGCCGGCGGACTTCGTGGAGCCCCTCCCTCTCCTTGTTCCACCGCGCCGTGAGGGCCGTCTCCTGCTCCTTCAGGGTCGATAGTTCGCGATCGATCTTGGAGAGGCGCTCCTTGGAGGCCGGATCGCTCTCCTTCTTCAGCGCCATCCGCTCGATCTCGAGCTGGCGAATCCGGCGCGAGAGCTGGTCAAGCTCGCTCGGTCGGGAATCGAGGGAGAGCCGGACCAACGAGGCTGCCTCGTCGACGGCGTCGATCGCCTTGTCCGGAAGGTGGCGATCCGGGAGGTATCGCGCCGTGAGCGTCGCGGCCGCGACGAGCGCGGCGTCATGGATCCGCACGCCGTGGTGCAGCTCGTAGCGCTCCTTGATGCCCCGCAGGATCGAGATCGTATCGTCGACGGTGGGTTCGAAGATCGGGACCGGCTGGAATCTCCGCTCGAGCGCGGCGTCCTTCTCGATGTACTTTCGATACTCGGCGGTGGTCGTCGCTCCGATGCAGTGGAGCACGCCTCGGGCAAGCGCCGGCTTGAGGAGGTTGGAGGCGTCCAGAGCGCCCCCCTCCGTCGACCCCGCATGGACCAGGGTGTGGAGCTCGTCGATGAACAGGACGACCCGCCCCTCCGACCGTTCCACCTCCTTGAGCACCGCCTTCATGCGTTCTTCGAACTCGCCGCGGAACTTCGCTCCCGCCAGGAGGGATCCGAGGTCGAGCGCGACGATCCGCTTGTCGCGCAGAGACTCCGGGACGTCCCCGAGGGCGATCCGGACGGCGAGCCCCTCGACCACGGCCGTCTTACCGACACCGGGGTCGCCGACGAGGACGGGGTTGTTCTTGGTGCGACGCGAGAGGATCTGGAGGACGCGCCGAATCTCCTCGTCGCGGCCGATCACCGGATCGAGCTTCCGCTGCTTCGCGAGTGCGGTAAGGTCCCTTCCGTATTTCTCGAGGGCCTGATACTGGGCCTCCTCGCCGCGGTTCGTGACGGGTTCGGCGCTTCCCCGAACGGCCTCGAGGGCGGACTCGACCGCGGCCGCTGTGACCCCGGCGGCCTCGAGGAGGGTCCGCACGGGGGAAGCGACCGTCGCGAGCCCCACGAGCAGGGCGTCCGCGCTGGTGTAGCGGTCCTTTCGCCGCGCGGAGAACTTCTCCGCCTCGTCCAAGACCTGGGTGAGGGTCCGCGAGATGTACTGGTCGGCCGGCGACACGTGGTCCGCCGTCGGAAGAGCCGAGAGCCGGCGCTCGGTCTCGGACCGAAGCCCTTCGACCGACGCATTGAGCGTGCGGAGGATGGCGGCGGCCGTGCCGTTCTCCTCCAAGAGCAACGCTCCGAGGAGGTGCTCGGGTTCGACCGCCGGATTCCGAAGCTCCTGGGCGTGCCGGAATGCCCCCTCGAGCGCGGAGCGCCCGGCATCCGTCAACCGCTCGATCCGCATAGCCCATTTGAACCGTCACGAGCCGATTTAAGTGCGCCTCCCGTCCGTGCGCCGTGTCCGACCTCTCGGTGGAACTCGCGGGAATCCGTCTGAGAAACCCGCTCATCCTCGCGTCGGGGATCTGGGGAGAGAGCGGACAGTCGTTGGTCGGTGCTTGGGACGCCGGTGCCGCAGGAGTCATCACCAAATCGATCGGCTCCCGGCCGAGGCCGGGATACCCCAACCCTACGGTCGAAGAGCTGGGTTCGTGGGGGATGCTGAACGCAATGGGCCTGCCCAACCCGGGGATTCGCGAGTACTCTCGGGAGATCGCGTTCGCGCGCGAGCACGGTGCGCTCGTTATCGGATCGATCTTCGGAGGCACGGCCGAGGAGTTCGCTCGCTTGGCGCGCGAGATGGCCGCCACCGGCGTGCGCGCGTTGGAACTCAACCTCAGCTGTCCCCACGCCGAAGGGTTTGGGACCGAGATCGGCAGCGACCCTCGGGACGTGGACGAGGTGGTCCGCGCGGTGGTGCGCGAAGTGAAGATCCCGGTAATCGCCAAGATCACTCCGAACGCTGCGGACCCCGCCGCGCTGGCCGCGGCCGCCGAGAACGCCGGGGCGAGGGCGATCAGTGCCATCAACACCGTTCGCGCCCTCTCGATCGACCCGACGCTGATGCGCCCCGTGCTGGCCCACGGCATCGGGGGGCTCAGCGGGCCGGCGATCAAGTCGGTCGGCCTAGCGGCTGTTTGGCAGATCCGTCAGCGGGTCCGGGTACCCATCGTCGGGGTCGGCGGGATCTCGAGCGGCGCGGACGTTCTTGAGTACGTCCTGGCGGGGGCCTGCGCGGTCGAGATCGGGACCGCGGTGGCCCACGAGGGGGTCCGAGTGTTCGGAAGGCTCGCCCAAGAGCTCGACCAGCTGCTTTCGAAGAAGGGAGTCTCGAGCCTCCGCGAACTGGTCGGAGGGGCCCACCGAGGATTCGAGATCCCGGCCGCCGATTTCCCATAGCCACGGATATATCCGACACTCCCTAGCGCGGACGTGCACCGGATCGTGGAGATCGAGGACCGGGTCCTCGAGACCCCCTCCACGGTCACGTGGCGGTTCCCCTACTCGGTCCCGTGCGCTCCGGGCCAGTTCGTGATGGTCTGGATCCCCGGCGACGATGAAATTCCGATGTCCCTCTCCTACACCGACGAGCCGTCCAAGGGCGTGACGATCAAGGCGATGGGATCCGCAAGCCGCCACGCGCAGTCAATCTCGACCGGCTCGTCCATCGGGATCCGAGGACCCTACGGGAACCGCTTCGACCTCGCTCCGCGGCGGATCCTCGCCGTAGGCGGAGGATCCGGTACCGCGGTGCTCGCTCCGGCGGCGGAGCTCGCCGTTCGGTCGGGTGCCCGGGTGACGTGCGCCCTGGGTGCCACGACCGAGACCGAGCTCCTGTTCGCGACCCGCCTTGCCGCCTCCGGGGCCCGCGTCGAGGTGGCGACCGACGACGGGAGCGCCGGGACCCGCGGTTTCGTCACCGTCGTCGCCGATCGACTGCTTCGAGAGCAGCCGTTCGACGCGGTCTGGACGTGCGGACCGGAGGTCATGATGCGCAAGGTCGCCGAGTCCGCGCGCTCGCACGGGACGGTGGGGTACGGGTCGGTCGAGCGGCACATGAAGTGCGCCATCGGAATGTGCGATGCCTGTGCCCTGGGACCCTACCACGTGTGCGTCGACGGTCCCGTGTTCCGGACCGAGATCCTCCTCTCGCTCGAGGAATTCGGGCGCACGAAGCGCGATCCGTCCGGTCGTCGGGTGCCGCTGTAGCCGCGAGACGGCCGTTCGCCGTGGAGTGAGCCACGATCTCGGCGAATGCTTTATGGGACCTGCCCGCTACCAAACTGCGAGGTACGTTTTGTGAAGGTGATCGTGGTGAGCGGGGGCGTAATCTCCGGCCTCGGGAAGGGCATCACCACCTCGTCGCTCGGGCGCCTCCTCAAGGCCCGCGGGATCCCCCTCACGATCCTGAAGATCGATCCGTACCTCAACGTGGACGCGGGCACGATGAACCCGTACCAGCACGGGGAGGTCTTCGTGCTCGACGACGGCACCGAGGCGGACCTCGACCTCGGGAACTACGAGCGCTTCCTGGGCCAGAACCTCTCGGGATCGCACAACCTCACCACCGGCAAGATCTACCGCGCCGTGATCGAGAAGGAGCGGCGCGGTGACTACCTCGGAACGACGGTCCAGATCATCCCCCACGTCACCGGCGAGATCAAGCGGGCCATCCGCGAGGTCGCCCAGGCGGCCC
>JAKAPG010000115.1 GCA_021823085.1 Thermoplasmata archaeon
TGGGCCAGTCGCGAACCGGTGGTGGTCATCGTTCTCGGGTGGACCAGCTCGCTCGTGTAGATGATAGGTTGGGAGAGATTGACTGAGTCCTTAACATGAGTCCGGAGCTGTGCGGCACGCATGGCGACACGACCGATCCGCGAAGTTGCCGAGGCGCTCGGGCTCCCGGAAGCGTCCTGGATCCCGTACGGTCGCTCGATCGCGAAGGTCGATCCGACCGCTCGGTCCGCGACGCTCGGTAGCTCGCCCGGCCGGGTCGTGCTCGTCACGGGGATGACGCCCGGGCGCGAGGGCGTCGGCAAGACGGTGACCACGCTCGGACTGAGCGAGGGGTTGGCCCGACGCGGCGTACGCGCGGTGGCCTGCCTCCGCCAGCCGTCTCTGGGACCGGTCTTCGGGATCAAAGGCGGTGGGGCCGGGGGAGGGCGGGCGACCGTCGAGCCCGAGACCGAGGTCAACCTCGGCCTCACCGGGGACATCGATGCGGTCACCAACGCCCACAACCTCCTCGCCGCCCTCATCGACAATCACTTGCACCACGGCAACACCCTGGGCATCGACCCCGCGACCATCGCGTGGCCGCGCGCGCTCGACGTCGAGGACCGGACCCTACGTGACATTGAGATTGGGGGCGGCGCCGAAAACGGGCCCACGCGCCGATCCTCGTTCGTCGTTACCGCCGCCTCGGAGATCATGGCCATCCTGGGCCTCGCTCGCGACGCAGCGGATCTCCGGGCTCGAATCGAACGGATCCGGGTGGGGCTCGACCGTCGGGGCCGCGTCCTTCGTGCCGGTGATCTCGGGGCGGCCGGTGCGATGGCGGCCATCCTCCGTCACGC
Source organism: Thermoplasmata archaeon (assembly GCA_021823085.1). Taxonomy (GTDB): domain Archaea; phylum Thermoplasmatota; class Thermoplasmata; order Lutacidiplasmatales; family UBA184; genus Lutacidiplasma. The sequence goes on from JAKAPG010000115.1 coordinate 840, forward strand.
CCGGTGGCCGAACCTCCTGCAGAGCGCCGAGGGCAGCCCCGTCCTGGTACACGGGGGGCCGTTCGGGAACCTCTCCTACGGTACCACCACGACCGCGTCGATCGAGCTCGCGCGTCGACTTGCCGAAGTGGTGATCGTCGAGGCCGGGTTCGGTAGCGACCTCGGTGGGGAGAAGTTCGTGGACATCGTGGCCCCCGAGTCGGGCGCGTTCCCATCGGCGGCCGTGCTCGTGAGCAGCCTGCCCGTGATCCACGAACACGCACCGGGACGGACGGGAGTCGGGTCGCTCGACCCCGGCCTCGAGAACCTCGACCAGCATGTCCGGAACCTCCGAGCGTTCGGCCTCGATCCCGTGATCGCGCTCAATCGATTCCCGACCGACGATCCCGCCGAGATCGCGGCGGTCCGCTCCTTCTGTGCGGGGCTGTCGGTACCGATCGAGGAGGCCTCGGGATTCTCGGACGGCGGCGCCGGGATGGAAAGGCTCGCGGACGCCACGATGAACACGCTGTCCCGACGGCAGACGGCTCGACCGATCATCACGGCCCGGCAGCCGCTCTCCGAGCAGCTGGACGCGGTCGTACGTACCTGCTACGCAGGGGATGGCGTCGACCTCTCTCCGGAGGCGGAGCGTCAGCTCGCCGATCCTTCCGCGTTCGAGCCGGAGCATGGGCCGGTCTGCGTCGCGAAGACACCGCTGTCGTTGAGCGACGATCCGCATCGCCGGGGGAGGCCCCGTGGCTTCCGGGTGCACGTTCGCCGTTGGGTGCCGGCGAGCGGGGCCGGTTACACCGTTGCGCTGCTCGGCGAGATCCAGACGATGCCCGGGCTACCGACCGCTCCCCGGGCCACTCGCATCACGATCGACGAGCGCGGCGAGCCGGTAGGCGTTACTTAGACGACGCACGCAGCGTGGAGTCGGGGCAGGAGACCTACTTCGTGGCCGGGTCCGGCCAAGCGTACTCCTTCGACCGCTCCAGGAACGCCTGGAGTAGGACGCGGGTTTGGTCGATCTGGAGCTCGGTCTCGATGAGCGCGGTCCTCCACTGCGCGAGAGCGGTGTCGGAGAGATGCATGGGAAGGCAAGAGTTCGCGAAATCTCCCTCGAAACCCGCCCACGCGAGCTCGGAAGTGGCGAGACCGATGAGTACGTTCCCCAAGAGGGCCTGATAGAGCCCCGGATGGACCGCGTACCCATCGAGCAGGGTCCGGACCTCGTTCAACCGTGCGGCGCTTTGCGTCGGCTCATCCTGGAGCTCGATCAAGGGGAGGCGGCATTCCTCCGTGTGCGGCAGCACGGTCCGTGCGGCGACGAACTGGCCCACGTGCACGTCGAGCATCCGGTCCGCGTACTTCTGCCAGATCTCCACGCCGTCGCGCACGATGTCGACCGGGACCTTCTGGCCCGAGGCGAGGGTCCGTCCGAGGGCGGAGATCCGGCGCATCAGCGGCTCCAGGATCTCGGTTCGTTCGCGCCGAAGGTCGCGCAGCAACTCGTCCACGAGGGCGATCGTGTCGGGAGAGTTCGAACGCGGGTTCGCGCCGGGCTGTTCTTGGCTCGCCTTCGGAAGACGGGCGAGATGCAAGGCCGCGCGCAGGTGGGACCGTGCGCGATGGGAAGATCCGGGGGAGGACGGAGGTGCTTCGGTCACGAAGGTGGGAACTCACGGGCCACTCTTGAACGCCTCGTGAACCGCACCTGACGGGCCGACGGGAGGTTCGGGCAGGTCGATTTCACTCGACCCCTGCCTTATCTCCCCGGATCCGAGTGGTAATCGACCGCGGAGTTCGTATGGCGATACCTTCGACCGTCTCGGACGTGATGACCCGCCTCGTGTTGACCACGACCCCAGACGCGCGCCTCGAAGAGGCCGCGCGAATGCTGCGGCAGTTCCACATCTCCGGGCTTCCGGTGGTTGACGCCGAGCGACGCATCGTCGGCGTGATCAGCGAGAAGGACATCGCCCGGGACCTCCAGCTCGCCTCCGGGCTAGCGTCCCCCCGCGGAATCCTTGATCTCTTGCTCGAGTCCGCTCCGCCGAAGGGAGAGGGCATCCTCGAGGTCTGCCGGAACCGGCTCAGGAACGCTCGGGTTCGGGACCTCATGAGCCGGCCGGCGGTCACCCTCCCTCCGGAAGCTCCGATCTCGGAGGCCGCGCGTTCGATGAGGGAGCATGCCATCAACCGATTGCCGGTCGTGGATCCCGCCGGGAAGGTCGTGGGCATCGTAACCCGGGCGGACCTGTTGGCCGGCCTCGGCGTTCGGCCCCACTCGGAGGTGCGGTCACGACGTCCGATGCCCCGAGGGACCCGGGCGCCGGCGCCAGACCCGTTCGCGGACGCCTAAGGAAGCACGGCGGACCCGTCGATCTTTTCGTGGCTTGCCTACCCTCGAGACACCGGCAGGGCAGGGGGACGGGAAAAGGGTGAGCTCGTCGGACCCACGTGCCGCGCGGCACCCGGTCCTCGGGCTCCTTCTCCTTTCGGATCGGTTCAGGCGAGATGCGCCCAGACGATGTTGAACGCGTAGAGCACCGCCGCGAGCCCGGCGAGGAAGGTGACCACCAGGAAGGCGCCCAGCAAGACCGTCCACATGCGGGGATATGCCGGGATCTCGGTCGAGGCGATCGGCTGGACGTTGGGCATCTTCGGGCCCATGATGAACCAGTCGACGAACAGGGCCGGGACGAGCGAGCCGATCGCGAGAGCCCCGAAGGCAAGGTAGAGAAGCAACGTCTCCAGCGGGTCCGACGTGAGGTGGAGCTGATAGGCACGTACGCCGTAGAAGATGACCCCGCAGCCCACGACCACCCCGAAGACTCCTACGAAACTGGTCGGAAGCCGGAGCAGGACCGCGAGGCCGAAGGCCTCGATCAAGAGAGCGAGCAACGCGAGCGGATCGAAAAAGAACACATTGTACGATCCGGGGAGCGGGAAGGTGAGCTCTCCCCAGACCGCTACGATCCCGATGATGGTGGCAAGTATGACCAGCAAGAGAGCGCCCGAGCGCATGCCGGTCATCGCGCGATCGAGATCTTTCCGCCGGAAGTTGAACCACGCGTAGAACCCTGTGTAGAAGATGCCAACGGCAGCGAGGATCAGCAGGTTGACGATCAGGGAGATGTTGTCGATGAACGCCATCTTACGATCCTCCCCGAAGCAAGGTCGGCGGTTCGACGACTTGCGCTCCTCCGCGTGCATCGGTTTCGGTCATCGGGTTACCGTGGAACGCAGTCGGACCCTCGCATCTAAACCCGAGGTCAACTACGGTTGAACCTCCCCGTAGGACAAAGGCTCCTTCGAGGCGACGTGCACGATATCGCCGCGAGAGCGCGAAGTCCGGGGTATAGACCGGTCCAGACTCCGACCGTGCACACAATCCCCCGACGGAACGGAGATCGACTGTACCAAGGGCCTCATCCACCAGTTTGTCGCGATCGTGAACGCCCGCCGGGAGGGCGGGGGCGAGGGCGCGCGGAACGAGACCGAGATCCGCGGGAGGCCCGCCACCCTGTCTCGGAGTCGGGACGATGGCACCGATGTACCTATTCTCTGGGGTCCCGGCTCGGGCCCGGCCCCCTTCCATGCCACCGGACCCCTTCCCGGGCTCCGGGTGACCCGAGTGTCGGGCCCTCAGCTCGTCGGTGTCCGACGGCTCGGGCGCTTGGGAGGAGGGTGGGTCTCCTCGAGTCCGGCGTGGGCCTCCTCTCGATGGAGCGCCAGGGTCTCCTCCGAGCGGAAGACGCGGCCACACTCCGGGCAGATCGCCTCGATCTCGTCGTACTCAACGTAGGGCATCGTACCGACGCGGAGGAGTCACCTCGCGTAAGGACCTTCCGAATCGCCCGGCTAAGCGCCGGAGATCGTTCCGGGAACGGTACAGGACATCGCGCGCTTGCGGACGTTCCAGGCGGCGATGAAAATGAGAATCGTCCCGATCAGGTTGAGGTACGGGAAGATGGACAGGACCATGCCGATCTTGAACAGGACGGTGCCGTAGCGCGTTCCGAGCCTCCAGAGCCCCAGCCAGATGCCAATGATTCCCACGAGCGCGAGGATGGCTCCGACTGCGATCAGTCCGGCTCCTGCGACGAGGGGTCCCACGTGAATGCAGCTCGACGGGATCGGGGTGACGTAATTCGCGCACGCCGCGAGTTGGCCCGCCTGGTAGAGGATCCAGGCGGCCGATCCGATCGCAATCGCGATGCCCACGACGGCGACCCAGCTCAGCCGGGACGGCGTTCGGAACCGGGGATCGACCGACGCGAGGGTGGCAAAGGAACGTCCGAAGAGGAGATACTGGACCAGCGCCAGCGCGCCGGCTACGACGACGAGGACGAGGAGAGCGTTGACGACGGCCCCCGTCAGGACCTTGATCCCGAAACCGCTGGCATCGGCGACGGAGACCCTGTCGACGTAGGGAAGGGCGATCGAAATGATGACGGCGATGAACCCGAGGATCGCAGCCAGCAGGGCCCAGCCCATGGATCGCGCGTCGATCGGCCCCCAGGAGTCTCCCGGCGCTGAGGCCGGGGTTGCGGAATACGCAAGCGGGCTCCCCGGTAGAGATCCGGAGGCCCCCGAGGAGGGGTTCGGCGCCGGATACTGCGGAGGAGTTCCCGCGGGAGGCATCGCCCGCCCACACGCGGGACAGAACGCGGCACCCGCGTCGACCGGGCGCCCGCACGCAGGACAGTATCGAACCGACGCCATCCGATGAACCGGAGGTATCGTAGGATATTTCCCTTCCGATGGAAACGGTGGGACGCCGTCGAGGGCGCAATCGGTCGGAGATCCTGCCGGAATGTAGAAGACGATACCGATTTATATACTCCGACGGGCTTCGATCCTCCGTAGATCGG
>JAKAPG010000116.1 GCA_021823085.1 Thermoplasmata archaeon
ACCCTGGTTTCGAGCACGCCCGTCGGCAGGATCGCGACACCCGGGGTCAGCTCGCCCCAGACGCTCATGATGATGATGACCTCGATCAGGCACGTCCCGATGTAGACGAACACCGGACGGTCGCGCGGGTGCGTTCGCTTCGAACGATCCAAAAACGGCAGGAACAGGATGTAGAGAAGGAGCACCGTGCCCACGGTCACGGCGATCAGCGGGGTCACTCCCTGGAAGTCGAGGAGCTTGAAGAGCCAGAGGAAGTACCAATCGGGGATGATCGGCGGAAGGGGGGCCGCCGTGTTTCCGTACCACGACAGGAGGTACCACGGCCAGAGCGCGGCGATCGCGAAGAGCATTCCGAGGTAGAGTAACCCCCATTTGATCATGTACCAAAGGATGTGGGGCACGAACGGGACGTGATGCCGGTCCTCCTTCTCCGTGAAACGGCGTCGCTGCGTCGGGTCCGAGGTCGCCGGCGGTGCGATCCCGTGCGACTCGAACAGCGCGATGTGCGCGTAGAGCAGGGCCCCTAAGAGGAGCGGCAGGAGCAGGACGTGCGCCCAGAACATCCGAGAGATCAGCCCTTGCGGGGTCCCGTTCCCCAGCAGGAACGGAGCGACGAGCGCGCCCATGTTGAGCACCGCGCCGCCCGGAAGCGGGATCTGCAGGCTGAGGGCGAGGTTGATCCCGACGTCGGTCGCGTCGTAGCTGAGGGCCGTGTAGGGCAGGAGGTAGCCCGTGAACCCCATTCCGAGGGTGACGACGAGCAGGAGCGCTCCGACCATCCAGGAGAACTCGCGGGGCTTCTTGTAGACCCCGAGATAGTAGCCCCGGTAGAAGTGCACGAGCATGAGGAAGATCATCGCGTACGCGCCATAGAGGTGTGTCGTGATCAGCAGGGTCCCCATCGGGACGCTGTGCATGATGAAGTACGTCGAGCACCACGCGGCGGGGGCGATCGCCGTGCCCGAGCCGCAGGCGGTCGTCGTGATCGAGACGCTCGGCTCGTAGTAGAGGAGCAGGAGCATCCCGGAGAGGATCTGGTAGATGAACGCGACCGCGACGAACGCGCCGGTCCAGTAGCTCGGTTTGAACGTGAACTCGGGCTGGGGCCTCAGCGCCCACTTGCGCATGCCGGTACGATCCTCGACGAATCCCCAGATCCGGTTGAGGGACCGGTTGTACCAGCTCGAGAACGACACCCGTCATGCCCTCCTAGGTCGGGAACGTGCAGGAGGTGATCCCCTGCCCCAAGTTCGTGAGTTGGCTGCTCGACCCGACACCGGTGTCTCCCTGGAGCGTGTCGATATGGCCCTTCACCGGGGGGCTGGACGGGCTCATTCCCGTGGCCCAGATCGTGCCGTCGATCACCTTCAGGATGACCGTGGGAAGCGGCAGCACCGTGGGTCCCGTGAAGATGTGCGCCTGGTCCGCAGCGTTGTAGGTCGAGCCGTGGCAGGAGCAGTGGATGAAGAAGTCGAGAACGCCCTGCGCGGTGGTGAACGTCTTTCCCGGACACAGTCCGGGAGGGTAGTACTTGATCGCCGGCGCGACACAGCCTAGGTGCTGGCAGATTGCGCTGTAGGCGACGATCAGGCCGCTCCCATCCTCGTTGTCCCCAATCCCGTAGGGAACCTTCGTGATCCCCTGGGAGTTGCCGGCCAGGTTCAACAGGAAGTTCGGCTCGTCGACCAGCGGATAGTTGAAGGTGTAGACCGTCGAGGTATTGACGCTGTACTCGCGGTTCATCCGTTCGACCGTGAGCGGGACGCCGGAGACGTCGATCAGCTGGGTGGTGGGGTAGCTCTTGAGGCCCACCGAGGGCGGCTGAAGGTACTGGAGCGCCCCGCCGGCCAAGCCGCCGCCCGCGGCGCCGATCACCCCCGCGATCGCAAGGAGCTTGAGCACGTTGCGCCTGGTCTCGTCGACCTCGTCGGCGCCCCCGGTCGGTGCGATCTTCCGGACCTGACCGACCGGCGCGGCCCACGTCGGGGTCCCGGGACCCAGCCTCGGGCAATCGGTAGGACATGCGATCTCGCTCACAGCGTCCTCCCCCGGGTGTCGGGCACGGTGTCGTCGACCTCCCGAGGATCGGGAATCGGGGCCGTGCCCGGGAGCTCGGCCTTGTCGCTCCCGTAGTAGACCGCCCAAAGGATCCCGATCCCGGCCAAGATCGAGAGGATCTGCGTGAGGAGGACGATCTGGTCCACGCCGAGTCCGCTCAACGGGGTTCCTCCGTCTCGGTCCAGACGCTCGGGAGTGCGATCGACCAGGTGGGCGTGGGGAGCCCGCCTCCGTGCCAGGGAACGTCGTTGGGCAGGGCGGGGCGATACGGAGCCGGCCGCGTCGGAACGCCGGGCGGCGGGACGGATACCGACGATCCCGATGGCGTCTCGCCGAGGCCCATCAGCGTGGCGCGGAGGCTCAGCGGTTGGCCGCGAACGGGCGCGGGAAGATCGGCGGCCTTCGCGATCTCGCCGAGCAACCGGTCCTTCGCCCGCATCGCGCGGCCGTACCACTGCCCGATCGTGCGCATCGTGCCGGCGCTGTTGCTCCCGAAGAGCAGGAAGACCCCCACCCCGAGGATGATGATCCAGTCGATGTCGCTGAAGAGCGCCATTTACGCGATCACCCCACCTGGGCGATCGGACCCGTGGGGCCCGAATCGTGCTGCCGCTCGAAGCGGGCCGCGAAGTAGGCGCCGCCGAAGTAGAGCGCCATCATCGGGAGCGCGATGAGCAGCATCGTGATGCCCGAGTTGTCCGGCGTGATGATCATCCCGAAGACGAGCGTGCCGATCACCGCGGCGCGCCAGTGCTTCCTCCACGTCCCGGCGCGGACGAGCCCGAGCCGCGTGAGCCCGAAGATGAAGACCGGAAGTTCGCAGACGATCCCGAACGCGAGCGAGTAGAGGAGGGTGAACGTGACGAAGTCCTGCACCCCCATCACGGGGGCGATGCCGAGGGCCCCGACGTATTTGAACAAAATCAGATACGTGAACGGCGTGAGCCACAGCAGCCCCGCGACCGCCCCCCCCGCGAACAAGACGGATGCGGGAAGCGCGATCGTTCGAATGAGACGGCGTTCGTCGTGCCGCAGTGCCGGGGCCAGGAATGCGCCGAGCTCGTGGACGATCCACGGCATCCCGAGGATGACCGTGAGCAGGAGGCCGATCTCCATCTCGACCATGACGGAGTCGCCCACCCCGATGTTCAGGAGCTGGACGCCGCTCGGCAGCATGTAGCGGGACATCAGGACGAAGACCTGCGCGGTGACGTTGTAGAACAGGTTCGGCACCGGTAGGGGAACGGGGAACGCGAACGCTCCCCAGCGAACGGGAAAGAGCTGGACGTTGAAGACCAGCATGAATCCGAACAGAGCGCCCAGGACGATCGCGACGCGCACGACGCGCCTCCGGGCCTCGGTAAGGACCTCTACGATCCGAGCGAATTCGCCCATCAGTCAACGAGGAACCTCCTGCGTGCGTCCTTCCGTGGCGTGTTCGCTGCCCGCGCTCCCCGGGGCCTGCGGGCCCCCCTCAGTGGGAGGAGCCCGGAAGACCCGACGCACCGCTCGGCGCCGGCGCGGTCGACGGGGCGGCCGTCTCCGTGCTCTGCTGCGTGCGGATCTCCTTCTCGACCTCTATGCGGCCCCGCTTGAACTCACCCATGGAGCGCCCGAGGTTGTGGGCCAGTTTCGGAATCTGTGACGAGCCGTAGAGCAACACGCCCGCCACCACCGCGATGATCAGCCAGTCATCTATGGAATCGAACATCGACCCTCTCTGTCGGCGACCACCGAGCTAGGAACGATATGCCGTTCGTACGGTAGGATTGGACGGATACGACTCGTGCATACTCCGCGCTGATAAAGGGCCCCAATCGGTACCGGGGTGCGGACGGACGGATCGGGGCGAGCTCTCCCCCCCAGATCTCGAAACGAGAAGCTCGGACCCGGGGGATCGGGGCTCTACGCGGCCTCGACCAGGACGGTCTCATGGCCGTTTGCGACGGCCCGGTCGATGCCGACCTCGGCGAGCAGGCTCAGCGTGGCTGCGGCGCGCTGCAGGGCGAGGATGGAGGAGTGGACCCCGTTCTTGCGAGCGGGTCCCTTGAGGCGAAGGCCGACCGAGGCCGCAGCTGCCCAGAGCTCCTCGGCCGAGCCGTAGACGGTGCACGATCGCTCGAGGCTCGGGTGCATGAGCGCGTCGACGACATCCTTGAGCGAGGTCCTCACGAGCGCCAACAGCTCGTTCAGTGCTTCGGCGCCCTCGAGCTTCGCCGGGTCCTTGTTGAGCGTGACCAAGGTCTCTCCGAACAGGGTCGCGAGCTCACCGAGAGCGTGGACGACCAGCCGCCACTCGAGCAGGTGGCGGGGGTCGGGGGAGCCGATCCTCCGAGCGAGCGACCAGTCGCGGCTCGCGAGGAAGAGTTGGCGGACGAGCAGGGCGAGCACCTTGTTCGACTCCTCCTGGAGCGTGGCGATGCGTCGGGTGTGCGCGCGCCGCTGGACCAACTCCTGGGTCTCGTCGACGAAGGCGATCAGGATCATCTTCATCCGCTGCACGAGCTGGGGCAGCTCGTACTTCGACGGGTCGATGAAGTTCTGGAGCAGGATCCGGTTGGGTTCCTGGGCGACCACGCTCACGCCCAGCAGTCCTCGTGCCGTCACCTGAAGTTCCTCCATCCGGTCGGCGGTGAGCGGAAGGTCGGTCCGGATCTCGATCGAATCGTGTCCCACGCGGTACGCGCCTACGACCAGCCGCTCGAGGACTCCCGGAGTGTCGAACGAACGCGCCTGGACGAGATACGGCGTGCCGACGTTCGCGTCCCCGGGCGTGGGAGCCGGCTTGAGGTAGAGAGTCCCGTCGTCGTTCTGATCGAAGACGATGAGGTCGCCGGGCCGGAGGTTCATTGCCTCGGCCCACGGCTTCGGCAGGGTCACTGCGATCGAAGAGTGGCCCGCCTTCAAGACCCGTCGCTCTCGGCTCGGTGTGGACCATGCCATGCTGTTCGGAAGCTCCTGAACCTACTACGAGGCTCGTAGCTAACGGCAGCCGGCCTTTTTACGTCTTGTGACCGGACCCACGACCCCCCTCGAGCCGCCGAGGATGCCGGGGCTCCTCGCTACGTGGGAGGTTTCGGAGGGGGAGAGGGGGGCTGGGCCGGGAGCGGGGCGCCGGGCGTCGGTACCTCTGGCTCCGGGTACCCGAGGCGTTCGGGGGGCATCTCGTGCTCCTTACCGTGGCGCTGACCGTAGGCGAACCCGAGCACGAGGGCGAGGATCACGAGCGCGACGATCGTGCCCGCGATCACGTAGACGGGCCAGCCGACCGTGACGGCCGCACCGCCGCCCGTGAGGTTCGTGGGCGCGGGCACACCGAACCCGATCGCCGAGAACATGCCGGCCGCGAAGTGCCCGGGCTCCGAGCAAACGAACTCGTACCATCCCGTCGGGGGGGCGGGGAACGTGTAGCTTGGGTGCGTACCGGTGACGTTCTCGTACAGGACGAAGAGGAACGGGTGGAAGTGACCTCCGTAGGACCACCCGGTGAAGTTGACCGCCGCGGTGGACGGGATGGCGACCCCCTGCACGGACGAGAGGGAGAACGTGTGCGCGATCGAGTCGAGGTTGTTGAACGTGAGAGACACCATCGAAAC
>JAKAPG010000117.1 GCA_021823085.1 Thermoplasmata archaeon
GCCCTACTTCCGATCGCGCGCGACCTGAGCGCGAGCTACGTCGCGATCATCTGGGTCGTCATCGCCTACTTGCTCGCGATGACGGCCTTGGTCCTCAGCTTCGGACGCATCTCGGACATCTACGGCCGCAAGCGGATGTACAACCTTGGGTTCGTGGTCTTTACTATCGGTTCCGCGCTCTCGGGGTTCTCTCCCGACGCGGTCTACCTGATCGCGTTCCGCGCGCTGCAGGGCGTCGGCGCCGCGATGCTATTGTCGAACTCGCTCGCCATCCTCTCCGAGGCGTTCCCGCCCCACGAACGGGGGACCGCGTTCGGCTCGACCGCGATCATCTGGGGCCTGGGTTCGGTGGTCGGGATCATCCTCGGAGGTCTGATCGTTTCGGTCACGACATGGCGCTTCATCTTCTGGATCAACATTCCGGTGGGCATCATCGGTACGATCTGGGCCTACCGTGTCCTCAACGAGTCACGGAGCCCTACGGCGGAAGGTGAGTCGTTCGACCTGCCGGCCGCGGCGCTCTTTACGGCGGCCGTGGCCGCCCTGTTGATCGGCGTCACGTGGGGACTCCTCGACTCGTGGACCAGCGCCGCCACCGAGATCGCGTTCGGCCTCGTCATCCCCCTCCTCGCCGCCTTCGCGTTCTGGGAGACGCGCATCAGCAAGCAACCGATCATCGACTTCGCGATCTTCCGGATGAGGACGTTCACCTACGGCATCGTCGCGGCGATGTTGCAGTCGATCGCGATCTTTGCCGTGAACTTCCTCTTGGTATTCTATCTCGAGGGGATCTACGGCCTCAACGTCCTGACCGCCTCCTACCTGATCATCCCGTACGCGGCTGCCGTTGCGGCCGTCGGACCGTTCGGAGGACGCCTGACCGACCGGCTCGGCGCCCGACGGATCGCGACGATCGGCCTCGCGCTCCAGATCGTCGCTCTCGTGTCGTTCAGTCAACTCACCACGGGCACTCCGCTCTACCTCCTCGCCGTTGCGGAGACCGTCTTCGGCGTCGGGGGCGGCCTGTTCTTCCCCGCGAACACGAGCATGGTGATGTCGCACGCGCCGCGCGGCCGCTTCGGCATCGCCTCCGGTGTCCTCAATACGCTGCGCAACACCGGCATGGTCCTCAGCTTCGCCGTGAGCCTCATCGCGGTGACGGCTGCGATCCCGGCCGCGGTCGCCTACCAGCTGTTCTTGGGTTCCTTCTCGGGCTCACTCGCCCCTTCGGTCGCGGCAGCGTACCTCTCGGGGCAGAGCCTCGCGTTCCTGATCTCCGCCGGCCTGCTTGGCGTATCTCTGGTCCTGATGCGGCTCACCGACGCCCGCGGTCCGGTCGAGCCCGCACGATTCGAGGCCGCGACGCCGGCGGCCGAGATCGGTTAGCGACTAGGAGTTGAGGCCGCCCACGTCCGCGCCCCTGCCGGGAGGATCCGGGGCACCGGTCTGCGGTGCTGCGCGAGGGACCGTCACCAACCTTCCGTGGACCATCGGGAGACGGTTCGGGCGCTTCTTCGCGACCTCGATCCCGAACGCCCGGCCGACCACGTGGCGGATATCGTGGATGTAGAGGTTGTTGTACGGACACGCCTCGATGCAGTCCCCGACCCCGCAGCATTTCGTGCTCCGGAACTCGCCCTTGGTCCGGAAGTAGCCCACCATGTTGACGAGGCCCACCGGGCACCCCTTCGCGCAGTCGAGGGTCGTGCAGTCCTTGCAGACCTGCCGATCGTGCACCTTGAGCTTGAACGCACCGACCTTCTGGAACGCCTGAGCGATGATGCCGGTATAGCACCAGCCCATGGTGACGCAGCTGTAGTTCCCCACGTACGGGATCGTCACGAACATCACGTACCAGAGCACGCTGAACGAGAGTGTGAAGAAGAACACCGTGGGATCGCGCCCCAGAATGCTCACGCTGAGCACGCCGGTCGTGTCCAGGTAGGAGAGCAACGATGTGCCCGCGAGCGCGGCCATGGTGACCCCGAGCGTCACCGAGTAGACCGTGGAGAAGCGGTTCCCAAGATACTTGCGTCCGATCGGGCTCGTGCGGTTGAACGACTTCATCGCGTCGACCGCGGTCCCTTGGTACATGAGGGGCGCGCTGCAGAACACGGAACAGAGCCAACGCCGGCCGAACGCCATGGACAGGACCGCCACGAGGACGTAGGTCGCGACGACCACGGCAAAGACCGAGGATGCGAGCGCCTCGGTGCCGATCCCCATGCTCCATCCGAGGAGCGGTACGGTGCTTGGTTTGGGAGCACCGGGAAAGACCGCCGCATAGTAGATGCTGGGAAAGAAGACGATGAACGCGCCGTAGCTGCCGATCATCAGATACAACCGGGCGAGCGTCTCGCGGCTCTTCGTCTCCCGGAGCTTGAAGACGACGAGGGCGCCCATCTCGATCCCCATCATCAAAAGGAACCAAGTCGACGCGGTCACGGCAGCTAGGAAGAAGAACCCGTTGTAGAACGCCGCGTAGGCGACGGAGCCGGCGGTACCGGTCCATCCCAGCATTCCGAGGCTCCCAAACCAGTTCGACCCGTAGAACTGGAGACCGATCTGCTGGTCCAAGAGCGCGCCCATGAAGATCTCGGCGACGAAGATCGTCGCGAGGAGCGCGAAGGCCCAGTTCGGGCGGAGCTGCCAAGAGATTCGCTCTTCGGTCGCGAGCGCGTGCGGCCGCAGCACGAGGCCGAAGTAGAGGACCATCTCGACGAGGATGCTGAGGACGAAGACCTCGGAGAGGCCGTAGCCGATCCACAAGAACAGCCCGGCCATCATCAGTCCGTAGACGCCGAAGATCCGGACGAAGTAGCTCGCGATCGGGGCGGGGATCTCTCGATTCCGATAGACGTACTCCAGGCCGAGCACGAAGATCACGATCATCCCGACCGAGCCGCCGTAGATCGCAACGGCCTGCCACAACGGGTTCGAAAGTGCCGTCGGGGTCAGGAGCATGATCACGGTCTGCACGGCGAGCATCGTCACCAGCGGTCGCGGGAGCTCGCGCGACAGCAGAGCGACGGTCAGTCCCATTTCCCCGGCCATCGTAAAGACGAACCAGGGCGACTGGACCACGTTCGCGATCAGGCTGATCCCGCCGTACGGTCCTGCGCCGAGCGTCGCCAGCGACACTCCCGAGGCAAGCTCGAAGACCGCTCCCATGAGGAATTCGCTGGCCAGAACGAGCGCAATCACGAGCAGCGCGAAGTTCGTCGTGGGCCGGAACGGCCGGGCCGCGTACTCCGAGGGCGAGTCCATCTGGAGCTGCGCGTCCCGGACGAACGTGACGAAGACCGGCACGACGCCGAGCGACATCGCGATGCTGGTCACCCAGAGCGCGTCGATGAGGGCGGGCGTTCCGGGGTCGACGAGATAGATGAGGGCGCCGAGCAACATCGCGCCCATCATCACGATGAGGAAGACCGCTCCGGCTGCGCGCGGGGTCGTTCGCGCCTGGGCGCACATCCGGATGAGGAAGGCGGTCGCGGCGACCATTCCCGCCGCGAGCGGGATGAGGATCTCCTCGTAGCTCATCGCGAGACCTCGGAGATCCGTCGCTCGTTCGAGTTCGGGTCCTCACTCCCCGACCGGGTGCGTCCCTGAGGGGGCGCACACGGACGGGGTCCTCGTGCGACGGTTCGCAGACGCCCACGCGAGGGCCCGGGTCGGCGAAAGCGCGAGGAGAACCGCGAACGCTCCCATGAGTCCGAACTGCAACGCGAACCGGAGCACCAGCGCGAGACCCAACCCGTACGGCGGGGCCACGGCTCCCCAAGCCGCGGGTAGACCGGCCAAGCCGAAGATCTCATTGAACATCCCCTCGGCCCCACTGCCCACCCACATCGGCGGGACCCAGGCAAGGACAGAAATGCCGGCTACGAGAAGAACGGCTCGCAGCCCCCACCCTCGAAGCGCTCCTGTCACGCGCAAGAGTCTCTGGGTCCCGACCTCCGGCAGGATTGCGACATACACCGCGATGGCCGCGATCAACTCGTGCTGAACGAGCAGCGCGAACCAGAACGATCCCGCGGAGAACGGGTAGTTGTAGGTCGCCGCGAGCCCGATCCCTGCGAGAGCCCATATCCCTCCCCCGACCAGCAGGGCTAGGCGAACGATCCCGCGTGCCACGGTCGAGCTGGAGAGGGGAGCGGGAATCGGAGGGTCGGTGGGAAACGTGACGACCTTTCCGTTCGGGGACGCGGTGAGGCCGAGGAGAGGACCGTACGTCTCGAGAAGGGCCTCGTGGGCGAGCAGCGCGATCGCGAGAACGACGATCTCGAAGATCCCGAGGAACCAGTTGTTCGCGAGCAGAGTGAACGCGACGACGCCGCTCGTCGCGGAGACGACGCCCAGCCCCGCCGCCGTGCTCGTCGTAACCGTACAGCACGCACCCAGGGTGGCGAGAGAGAGGAACGCAGGTGTGAGACCGGCGACCGATCCGATCGCGACGTTCCCCGTGGCCCGGAGGCGCCGCATCTTGATGAGGCGCGCCCATAGGACGACGGCGACCGACATTCCGGCCCCAACCCCGACGGACACGATGATCATCGTAATGGTGCCGAAGAACGGTAGGAACAGACCGCCGTTCGGGAAGCCGACGATGACTCCCGGGTAGTTCCACCACGCGGCACCGCCGCTCGCCGTCGTGAGCACGATGACGGTGAGGTGGGTGTAGCCGGTGCGGGCGAAGACCAGCATCCCGCTCATGACCATCGCCGCGAAGGCGAAGATCACCGAGATCAGAAGGAAGAGCGGGATCGCCCATCGGCGCGCCAGCACCTGACGGGTCGCCCGGAACGTGAACACGGACCGGGCCACGGGTCCGTCTCTGCAGGGCATCCCCCGACCATCCGGCCTTCCCTTTATCGGGCCCACGTGCGAACTTCTACAGGTTGTAGTAGCTTGCCGGGGGTTTCTCACTGCCCGGAGCGAAGCCTCCGGCCTCGGGAGCGAGGGTCTCCGCCTCGGGCCGGGACCCGACGGCGACCGCGTTCGCGGGAGAGGCGCTCGCAGGCTCCGCGACGGCCGCTACGAAAGTTCCTCCGTAGCCGTTCCCCGTGAGCCTTCGGACGAGGAAGAGAGTCTCGAGGAACATCACGACCACCATCACCGCGGCGAAGGGAGCGAACCCGTCGCCGGGAAGGAAGAAGTAGGAACCCATCCAGCTCATGCCCATCGCCAGGAACGCCGCGCCAATCTCCCCCCGTAGGATCAACGATGCGCGGGCGACGCGGGTGAACTGCGTGCCCCGCCAGAGGATGTAAATCCCGCCGCTCATGATCGCAGCCATCGAGATCGCCCCCGCGATAGGGACGTCGAACACCCACGGGGTCACGAACGCGGTCGCGCTCAACGCGTACAGGGCCTGCCGGTCCTGCTCGTCCTCGAAGTGGCATCCTCGAATCAGTACGACCATCGTGACGCCCATCGGCCAGTAGTACCACGGCGAGCTCAGCGCCGTGAGAAGCGCATGACCGGCCGAGGCGAAGGACGTGATCGCCGACGGGAGGCTCCCCGGAACGAGCGCGGCGAACGCCCAACTCATGAACACCTCGTTTCCCAGCACGAGCAGGGCCAACGTCCAAGTCCAGGCGGCGCCGACCGAGACCGGGCGCTCGGAGACTTCGA